>QHSC01000068.1 GCA_003220345.1 Candidatus Rokuibacteriota bacterium
CGATCCTCCCACCCGGGTCGCCGGCTCCACCTCGGACCTGTCGGCGGCGTGGGTCGCCTTCGGGAGCGTCTGCGCGGCGCTGGTGCATCGCTTCCGCACGGGGAAGGGGCAATACCTCGACGTCAACCTGCTCGCCTCGAGCCTCTCCCTCCTCCCGGACCCGACGGCCATCTTCTTCGACACGGGCGTGCGACCCCAGCGCGAGGGAAATCGCAACCCGGCCATCGCGCCGGGAGGCGCGTACAAGACCAAGGACGGCTACATCAACATCGTGATCATGAACCAGGATCAGTGGGGGCGCTTCTGCGGCGCGCTCGGCGAGCCCGCGCTCGAGAAGGAGCCGCGCTTCGCCACCAACGCGGAGCGCATCTCGCGCTACGACGAGTTTGTGGCCTACGTGGAATCGCGCCTGGCCACGGCGGCCACGGCCGAGTGGATCGAACGCTTCGAAGCCGCGCAGATCGCCGCGGGCCCTGTCTACGAGTTCCACGAGGTCTTCGAGGACCCCCAGGTCCAGCACCTGGGCCTCGTGGCCACGTTCGACCAGCCCGGGCTCGGCCCCGTGCACGCCCTCCCCTTCCCCACGCGCGCCTCGGCCACGCCCGCCGCCATCCGTCGCCCCGCTCCGCTCCTCGGCCAGCACACCGCGGAGGTCCTGGGCGAGCTCGGCTACGCCGAGGAAGAGATCCGGCGCCTGGCGGAAGCGGGCGCCATACAGCTCGGCCCCTCGCGCAGCTGACGCGGCTTGCGGAGGTCCGAGCTTCCGTGTACTGTCGCCTCCTCTCGTCACCGCGCTCTCCAGTCTCGTCGCTCCGCCTATGGAGGCGGCTGAATGATCACTCGCGTGCTCGTCACGAATGCCGGACGTGGGGCGAGCAACAATCTCATCCGGAGCCTGAGAGCGGGAAGTGTCTCGCTCTCCATTCTCGGCTGCCACGACGACCAGTTCGTCCTGAAGAACTCGGAGGCGGAGCGCAACTATCTCGTCCCGCCACCGGGCCATCCCCGGCGGCTGCGCGTGCTGCAGCGCATCCTGAAGACAGAAAGCGTCGATCTCGTCATACCGACTTCCGACCGCGACGTGAGCGAGCTCTCCCGCGCCGGCAACCGGCTGCGCGACTATCTGTTCCTCCCGCGACCGGCCACGATCACCGCGTGCGAGGACAAGTACGGCCTCAGCGCGTTCCTGCGGGCCAGGGGCATCCCGGCGCCGCTGACCTATCCCGTGACCGGCCTCACCCGCATCGAGGCGATCTTTCGTCGGCTCGGAGGTCCCTCACGCGTATGGTGTCGCATCCGCACGGGGGCGGGCGCCATGGGGGCCATTCCAGTCGCAAGCCCGGCGCAGGCGGCGAGCTGGATCGCATACTGGCGAGACATGCGAGACGTCCCGGTGGCCTCGTTCACGCTTTCCGAGTATCTTCCGGGCCGGGACTTCGGCTGTCAGAGCCTCTGGAAGGACGGACAGCTCGTCCTGATCAAGACCTACGAGCGGCTGTCGTATCTGGGTAGCGGCAGCCAGCCCGCCGAGGTCTCGTCGGTGGCGGCGCTTGCCAAGACCGTCTTCGAGCCTCGAGTCGTCGAGACATGCGCGGCGGCCATTCGCGCCCTCGATCGGAGAGCCTCGGGCATCTTCAGCACGGACTTGAAGGAGAATGCCGCGGGCATCCCCTGCATCACGGAGATCAATGCCGGCCGCTTCTCGTCGGCCACGAACATCTTCGACTTCACGGGCAAGCACAACATGGCCGTCACGTACGTCCGGCTAGCGCGGGGCGAGCCGCCCGACATGGTGGGAGAATACGACGTGTCCGAGGACCACTACATGCTGCGCGACATCGACGCGTTGCCGCGCATGTTCCGCGCTGAAGAGTTCTTCGACGCCGTCGAGGACGCCCGAAGCTAGCGACGGGCCAGGCAGGCTCACCCGGGACCACCCCCAACAGGAGGCGACAACATGGCGAATCTGGCGGTCAAGGAGACGTACCGGAAGGGCAGAACCTTCATCAGCATCGCGGCCACACCCAAGTCACCGAAGACGCGCGCGCTCCTCCGGCAGTTCAGGAAAGGGGTCAGAGTCCTTGCCAAGAAGTGGAAAGCGGCCGCCCGGGCGGCCAAGAAGTAGGCGAGCCTCAGGCGCGGCCCGCGCCCGGCGCGAGGCCGTCGTCGAGACCATCGAGATCACGGGAGACCTCGGCAGCCACGCCGTCGAGGCTCTCCGTCTGGAGATCCAGCGCCTGGCCCGTCGTTGCGGACTGGACGTCACCGAAATCCGGATCGAGACGAAAGGCGCGGAGCGGTCAGGCTAGCCCTCGCATCTCGCCTTCCGCCTGGTCGAGCCAGAGCGACATCTCGAGCGATCGGAACGACTCGATGGCCCGGGCAAGATGCCGCTCCGCTTCTTCCCGGCGCCGCGCCTGCCCGTAGAGCCTTCCCAGGCCAAGGTGGCATTGGGCGACGAGGGGACGCATTCCGAGCTCCTCGGCGAGCGCGCGCGCCTGCTCGTAGGCTTCGGCCGCCCGCTCGACGTCCGGAACCGGCTGGTGGGACGCGACCAGCGCCGCGAGCCGGAGCGCATAGGCCTCGCGTCCGCGCTCCTTTCGCTCTCGGGCGAGCGCCAGGGCTTCACGGGCCGTGCGCGCCGCGTCGGCCGCCCGGCCCGTGAGGAGGTAGCCCTCTCCGAGCCGGGCGACCAGAATCGAGTGCTCGCCCAGTCTCCCGATCGAAAGCCCCTGGGTCACCGCCTCCTCCAGAAGGGGGATCCCCTCCGGGCAACGCCCCGACAAGGCGTACGCGTATCCGAGTGGCGAGGCGAGCAGGGGCAACATGAGCGGCAGATTCAGGGAGCGGCATATCTGGAGACCCCGCTCGAGTAATCGGATCGCCGCGACGAGGTCGCTCTTGACGAGGAAAAGCGTCCCCACGCCACAGTAGGCGAAGGCGAGGCTGTACTGGTGGTCGGCGGTCACGGCAAGGCGGATCCCTTCCTCTCCGCAGCCGATCCCCTCGCGAAACTCCCCGCGCTCGGCCAGCTCGTACACGAGATAAATTCGCGAGAATACCGAAAGGCGACCGGCCGAGGCCATGTCCTCCCGAGCGGGATCTTCCCGCAAGGCGTCCACGACCTTCGTCAGCAGCTCGCTCGCTCCCACGAAGTCGCCGGTGGCCCCATAGGCCGGCCCGAGGTGGGTGCCCACGGCGATCCAGAGCGGAATGTCCTCGAGCGCCTCGGCGATGGCCAGCGCGCTCCGCCCGGACTCTACGGCGCGGTCGAGATCACCGATGAGCCGGAAGTACTGGCACATGAATGAGAACACCCAGGCGAGCCGGCGTTGATCACCCAGCCGCTGGGCGAGCTTTTCCGCCTCGGAAAGATACCCGAGGATTGGCGCGAAATCGCCCACCGGATGCAGCGAGTTGCGCAGATCGAATCGGGCATCCACCGCTTGCTCCAGGGTCGCTCCGTCCTCGGGGAGATGCGGGATGATGTTCAGCGCCTGCTCGAAGTAGGCGACCGCCTGTCGATGCGCCGAGCGGGACGCGGCTCGGGCGCCCGCTCGGCGCAGATAGCGCACCGCCTGCGCCCACGCCTCGCCCCGCAGGGCGTGGTGGGCGAGCAGCTCGACCTGCTCCGTGCTCCGCCCGCCGTGCAGCCGCTCGAGGGTCTCCACGATCCGGCCGTGCAGCTCCCGACGTCGGTCTTGGAGCAGGCCGCCGTACGCCACCTCATGCGTCAGCGCGTGCTTGAACGCGTACTCGAGATCGGGGAGGAGATGGGTCTCGTACAGGAACTCGGCGGCCTGGAGGTTGGCGAGCTGCCGCCGCAGCGCCGGCTCGTCCACGTCGGCGATGGCTTGGAGCACCGCGTACGGCACATCCTTCCCGACGACCGCGGCTGACTGGAGAAGCCGCTTCTCCGCGGGAGGCAGGCGATCGATGCGGGCGGCGAGGACCGCTTGAATGGTCACGGGCACTTGGATGGTCCGGAGGTCCCGGACCAGGTGATAGCCTCCGCGCTCGCCGGCGAGATCCCCGGTCTCCGCGAGGGTGCGTACGCTCTCCTCGAGAAAGAACGGATTGCCCTCCGTCCGCTCGATGAGCAGGCGCTTGAGGGAATGCAGGCCGGCGTCGTCTCCGAGGAGGGCGCTCAGCACGGCCTCCGCACCGGCTCCCGCGAGGGGATCGATCCTCAGCTGCGTGTAGTACGTCCTGTTTCCCCAGGCGTGCTGGTACTCGGGCCGATAGCCAGCCAGAAGGAGCATCCGGGCCGTGGGCAGACTCTCCACGAGACCGTCGAGAAGAGCCTGGCTCTCGGAATCCACCCAGTGAAGATCGTCGAACACGAGAAGGAGCGGCTGCGCCCGGCTCTCCCGCAGCAGGAGCCGCTTGACGGCGTCGAGGATGAGCCGGCGGCGCTGCGATGGATCCAGGACCCGCCACTGCGCGTCCTCGCCCAGCGCGTCGAGGAGGGCCAGGAGCGGGGCCATCGTGGACTCGAGCCCTCGGTCGAGAGCGAGGAGCTTGCCCGTCACCCGTTCGCGGATCGTCCGCGCATCGTCTCGAGCCTCGATCCGGAAGTAGACCTTCAGGAGGTCGATGACAGGCAGATAGGGCGTGGCCCGCCCGTACGACACCGAGCTGGTTTCCAGCGTGAGCCAGTCGCGCGGGCTCGCGACACGCGTGAACTCGTAGAGTAGACGCGACTTGCCTACCCCCGCCTCTCCCACGACCGCGACGAGCTGACCGCGGCCGGCCTGGGCTGCCTCGAGCACCCGCCGGAGCTGGCCAAGCTCGGTCTCGCGTCCGACGAATCGGGTCAGGCCCCCCTGCGCTCGCGCCCGAAGAGACGTCTGGGCGGACGTCGCGTCGATGATCTCGAATGCCTGGACGGGCTCAGCCAGGCCTTTTACGGGGATGGGCCCCAGCGGTTTCACCTCGACATAGCCTTCCACCAACCGCACGGTCTCCGCGGTGAGACGGATGGCATCCGGAGAGGCGAGCTGCTCCATGCGGGCGGCCAGCTGGGTCGTCCGGCCCACGGCGGTGTAGTCCATGTGAAGGTCGCTGCCGATGGACCGCACGACCACTTCTCCCGAGTTCATGCCCACGCGGATCCGGACCTCGATGCCGCGCGAGTGCCGGAGCGCCTCGGAATACCGCTGCACCGACTCCTGCATCCTGAGGGCCGCGTAGCACGCGCGCACGGCATGGTCCTCGTGAGCGAGGGGCGCGCCGAAGAGAGCCATGATGCCGTCGCCCAGGACCTGGTTCACGGTACCCTCGTAGCGATGGACTGCTTCCATCATCTGCTCGAGCACGCGGTCCAGGATGTGACGGGCGTCTTCGGGATCACGATCGGCCAGCAGTTCCATGGAGCCCTTGAGGTCGGCGAAGAGCACGGTGACCTGCTTGCGCTCGCCCTCGAGCGCCGCGCGTGAGGTCAGGATGCGCTCGGCCAGGTGCGGCGGAGTATACGAGCCGGGCGAGGAGAAACGCTCGGCGGGGGCGACATTGAACGCCACTCCACAGGCGCCGCAGAAGGCCGCGCCGGGCACGACCACGGCGGCGCACTTGGGGCACGTCTCCGCGAAGGAGGCGCCGCAGTGCTCGCAGAACCTCACGCCGTCGCGATTCTGCGCCTGGCACCGAGGACAGATCATGGCGCCTCCGAGTCGTCCGCGAGCAAAGCACCCGCGGCAGCAAAAGCGTAGCCCCGGGTATGAGTCGCGTCAATCAGAGCGTGTCGTTACACGGTAGCGGGAGAGGTCTTGACAGTAGACTCATCGGGACGGTAGAGTAGTCCAGCATCTTGATCGTCTCCTTTAAGCGGACCCTGAGAGGCCCGCAAGGAGCAGGCATGAGACATCTGGAGTGCAGCGCGCTTAGCCCCAAGCCAGGCTTGGGGCATTTTTTTTCCCCGGTGCCCGCGTGACCGCGCCGAAGGAGAAGGCGCAGGTGCTCGACCAGGCGGGACTCGACCGGGCGCTGACGCGCATCGCCCATGAGATCGTCGAGCAGGCGGGCGGCGCCGATCTCGCTCTCGTCGGCATCAAGAACCGCGGAGAAACGCTGGCCGAGCGCATCGCCGAGAAGATCGCGGGGATCGAAAGCAAGCGGCCGGCCGTGGGCGCGCTGGACATCACCCTCTACCGCGACGACCTGGGGAGCCGCGCCGAACAGCCCCGGGTGCGCAGCACCGAGATCCCCTTCTCGCTCAAGGGCATCACGGTGGTCTTGGTGGACGATGTCCTCTTCACGGGCCGGACGATCCGGGCCGCCATGGACGCTCTCATGGATCTCGGCCGTCCGCGCGTCATCCGCCTGGCCGTCCTCGTGGACCGGGGGCACCGCGAGCTGCCCATCCGTCCCGACTACGTCGGCAAGAACCTGCCCACGAGCCGCAAGGAATCCGTGGCCGTCATGCTCCGCGAGCACGACGGCCAGGACCGCGTCGTGATCCAGGAACCCGAGGAGGGTGAGCCGGAGCCGGAGGCGAGGCGAGCGAAGATGAAAGATGGTCGGGTCCCCGGCACGCCTACTTCGAGAAACGAGGAATAGCGATGGCCTGGAAGCGCAAGGATCTCGTCAGCATGCAGGACACCGAGGCGGCCGAGATCACCGAGGTGCTCGACACGGCGGAGTCCATGAAGGAGATCGCCACCCGCGAGATCAAGAAGGTGCCCACGCTCCGGGGCAAGACCATCGTCAACCTCTTCTACGAGGCCTCCACGCGCACGCGCACCTCCTTCGAGATCGCGGGCAAGTGGCTCTCCGCCGACGTCATCAACTTCTCCGGCTCGGGCTCGAGCGCCGAGAAGGGGGAGAGCTTCCTGGACACGGCCAAGAACATCGAAGCCATGAGCCCGGACGTGGTGGTGGTCCGCCACAAGGCTCCGGGCGGGCCCGCCCTGCTCGCGAAGCACCTGAAATGCTCCGTGATCAACGCGGGCGACGGGGCGCACGAGCACCCGACGCAGGCCCTCCTGGATCTCCTGACCATCCGCCAGAAGAAGGGCCACCTGGAAGGCCTCAACGTGACGATCGTGGGCGACATCACGCACAGTCGCGTGGCGCGGTCGGACATCCACGCCATGCGCAAGATGGGCATGACGGTGACGGTGGCGGGGCCGCCCACCTTGATCCCGCCCGCCTGCCAGGACATGGGCGTCAAGGTCAGCCACCGCCTCGAGGAGGCGATCGCCCACGCGGATGTCATCATGATGCTGCGCCTGCAGCACGAGCGGATGACGGGCGGCTTCATCCCCTCCCTGCGCGAGTACTCGCGCGTGTGGGGGCTGACGCTCGACCGGCTCACCCACTGCCGGCCCGACGTCCTCATCATGCATCCGGGACCGGTCAATCGCGGCGTCGAGCTTTCCCCGGAGGTCGCCGACAGCCAGTACTCGGTCATCCTCGATCAGGTCACGAACGGCGTCGCGGTGCGGATGGCCGTCCTCTACCTCCTCGCCGGGAGCAGGGCCGCATGAGCCTGCTCCTCAAGGGCGGCCGCGTCGTCGATCCCGCCAGTGGCCTGGACGGCGTGCAGGACGTGCTCGTCACCGACGGCACCATCGCCAAGCTCGGTCGCGGGCTCAAGGCGCCGGAGGGCGGCCAGGTCGTGGACGCCGCGGGCAAGGTCGTGTGCCCGGGCTTCATCGACATCCACGTCCACCTGCGCGAGCCGGGCTACGAATACAAAGAGACCATCGCCAGCGGCACGCGCGCGGCGGCGGCAGGGGGCTTCACCGCGGTGGCCTGCATGGCCAACACGCTGCCCGTCAACGACAACCGCGCCGTCACCGACTTCATCCTGGCCAAGGCGCGCGTGGAAGGCGCCGTGCGCGTCTACCCGATCGGCGCGGTCACGCGGGGCCTCAAGGGCCAGGAGCTGGCCGAGATGGCCGAGCAGGCCGAGGCGGGCTGCGTCGCCTTCTCCGATGACGGCCTGTGCGTGATGAACGCGGAGATCTACCGTCGCGCCATGGAGTACGTGCTGCCCTTCGGCACGCCCATCATCAGCCACGCCGAGGACGAGCACCTCGCCCATCGCGGGGCCATGCACGAGGGGCTCGTCTCGACCGAGCTCGGCCTCGCCGGCCAGCCCTCGGCGGCCGAGGACGTGATGGTCGCGCGCGACATCCTCCTCGCCGAGCTGACGGGCGCTCACGTGCACATCGCCCACATCTCGACGGTGGGGGCCGTGCGTCTCGTGCGCGAAGCCAAGGCGCGGGGCGTGCGCGTGACGGCGGAGGCGACGCCGCATCATCTCCTGCTCACCGACGAGGCCGTGCGCGAGTACGACCCGAACATGAAGATGGCGCCGCCGCTCCGGACCAAGCGAGACGTGGAGGCCGTGCTGGAGGGCCTGCTCGACGGCACCGTCGACTGCATCGCCACGGACCACGCTCCGCACGCGCTGTCCGAAAAGGAAGACGAGTTCGGCGCCTGCGCCAACGGCGTGATCGGGCTGGAGACGGCGGTGCCCCTCCTGCTCGACCGGCTCGTGCGCGGGGGACGCATGGATCTCCCCACCCTCGTGCAGCGGCTCTCGCCCGCGCCCGCGCGGCTCCTGAACCTGCCGGGGGGCAGCCTGGCCGCGGGCGCGCCCGCCGACATCACGGTGCTCGACCTCGAGCGGCCGTGGACCGTCGAGCCCGCCAGGTTCCGCTCGCGCGCGCGCAACACGCCCTTCGCCGGCGCCACCGGCACGGGCGCGCCCGTCATGACCATCGTGGGCGGCAAGGTCGTCTCGCCATGACGCGCGCGCTCCTGGCCCTGGCGGATGGTCGTGTCTTCACGGGCGAGGCCTGCGGCGCCCGCGGCGAGGCGCACGGCGAGGTCGTATTCAACACCTCCATGACGGGCTATCAGGAGATCATGACCGATCCGTCCTATCGCGGGCAGATCGTGTGCATGACGTACCCCCTCATCGGGAACTACGGCATCAATCCGGAAGACGTCGAGTCACGGCGGCCCTGGGTCAACGGCTTCATCGTGAAAGAGGCCTGCCCGTATCCCTCCAACTGGCGCGGGCGCGTCGCCATCGAAGACTACATGCGCGAGCAGGGCATCGTGGGGATCCAGGGCATAGACACGCGCGCGCTCACGAGGCATCTGCGCGATCAGGGCGCCCAGGAAGGCGTGATCTCCACGGTCGAGGTCGACCCCGCGCGACTGGCCGACAGGGCCCGCGCGCTTCCGGGCCTCATCGGTCGCGATCTCGTCAGCGAAGTCACGGTGGACACGGCCCATGGCTGGACGGAGGGTGGCTGGGACATCGCCCGCGGCTACACGCGGCCGCCCACCTCGCGCTTCAGGGTCGTGGCCTATGACTCGGGGATCAAGCGGAACATCCTGCGCCAGCTCGCCTCGCTCGGCTGTGAGGTCGAGGTGGTGCCCGCGGACACACCCGCCGCGGCCGTCCTCGAGAGAAAGCCCCACGGGCTCTTTCTCTCCAACGGCCCCGGCGATCCCGAAGCCGTGCCGTACCTCGTGGAATCGGTGCGCGGGCTCATCGGCAAGCTGCCGATCTTCGGCATCTGCCTCGGCAACCAGATCCTGGGCCTGGCCTTCGGGGGCAGCACCTACAAGCTCAAGTTCGGTCACCACGGCGCCAACCATCCCGTGAAGGACCTCGAGACCGGGCGGGTCGAGATCACCGCGCAGAACCACGGCTTCAGCGTGGATCCCCGGTCAGTGGAGAAGGCCGGGCTCGTCGAATCTCACGTGAACCTCAACGACGGCACCTCCGAAGGCATGCGGCATCGGGAGCTGCCGGTCTTCTGCGTGCAGTACCACCCCGAGGCCTCGCCGGGGCCTCACGACTCGCATTACCTCTTCGAGCGGTTCATCGACCTGATGGAGAGGGGAGGCTGATCGCCAATGCCGAAATATCTGATCTCGTATCGCAAGACAGAAGAGACGGGCCAGAAGCCGGAGTGGGCTACCTTCACCACCGAGAGCGAGCTCTCGATGGAGTCCCACGCCGTCAAGGAGCGCGTCGAGAAGCGGATGAGCGTGCTCGGCGAGAAGCTCTGGGGCAACGGGGAGACGCTCTGGATCGGCTCGGGCCGTCTCGACGACGTACTGTACAAGCGCGAGGAAGCGGCGCCCGAGATCTCCATCGTCTACGGGCAGGTGGAAAGTTGATTTTCGAGCTGAGACGCTGCCCTGCTGTTCGAGTTGAGCGACGGCCCGGCCGGCGCGAGACGAGAGCTGAGTTGATCCCGCAGGCGCGTCCTGCGCGAGTCCAAAAGGAACCCAGTGCCGAAACGCTCTGACATTCGAAAAATCCTCCTGATCGGCTCGGGGCCCATCGTCATCGGGCAGGCCTGCGAGTTCGACTACTCCGGCACCCAGGCCTGCAAGGCCCTCCGTGAAGAGGGCTTCGAGGTGGTACTCGTCAACTCGAACCCGGCCACCATCATGACCGATCCCGAGATGGCCGACCGCACGTACATCGAGCCCTTGACCCCGGAGTTCGTGGCCAAGGTCATCGAGCGCGAGCGGCCGCAGGCCATGCTGCCCACGGTGGGCGGCCAGACCGGCCTCAACCTCGCGGTGGCCCTGGCCGAGGACGGCACTCTCGATCGCTTCGGCGTCGAGCTGATCGGCGCCAAGCTGCCCGCGATCAGGACGGCCGAGGACAGGAATCTCTTCGGGGCGGCCATGGCGCGGATCGGACTCGAGATGCCCAAGGGCTTCTTCGCCACCACGGCCGAGGAGGCAAGAGCGGGCGTGCGCGCGGGACGCATGGGCTTCCCGCTCATCATCCGGCCGTCGTTCACCCTCGGGGGCACGGGCGGCTCCGTCGCCTACCATCCCGAGGAGCTCGAGACCGCCGTCAAGTGGGGCCTCCAGCAGAGCCCGGCCGGCCAGGTGCTCGTCGAGGAATCCGTGATCGGCTGGAAGGAGTTCGAGCTCGAGGTGATGCGCGACCTCGCGGACAACGTCGTCATCATCTGCTCGATCGAGAACTTCGACCCCATGGGCGTGCACACGGGCGACTCGATCACGGTGGCGCCCGCCCAGACCCTGACGGACAAGGAGTACCAGCGGATGCGGGACGCCTCCCTCGCCATCATCCGCGAGATCGGCGTGGAGACGGGCGGCTCGAACATCCAGTTCGGGATCAATCCCGCCGACGGGCGCATGGTCGTGATCGAGATGAACCCGCGGGTGTCGCGCTCCTCCGCCCTGGCCTCCAAGGCCACGGGCTTCCCCATCGCCAAGATCGCGGCGAAACTGGCGGTGGGCTTCACGCTCGACGAGCTGCGGAACGACATCACCCGCGAGACGCCCGCCTCCTTCGAGCCTGCCATCGACTACTGCGTGGTCAAGTTCCCGCGCTGGGCGTTCGAGAAGTTCCCGGAGGCGGACCAGACGCTGACCACGCAGATGAAGTCGGTAGGCGAGGCCATGGCCATCGGCCGCACCTTCAAGGAAGCCCTCCAGAAGGCCGTGCGCTCGCTCGAGCAGGACCGCTGGGGGCTCGTGATGGACCCCGCGCCCGCCGACGTCGAGTCGCTGAAGCAAAAGATCCGCATTCCCACGGCGGAGCGCTGCTTCGCGCTCGCGGAGGGCTACCGGCGCGGGATGTCCACGCAGGAGATGCACGAGCTCTCCGCCATCGATCCCTGGTTCCTCGAGAACATCCGCGAGATCGTCCTCTTCGAGGAGACGATCCGCGGGGCGGGCCTCGAGCAGCCCGACGTCCTGCGCCGGGCCAAGCAGATGGGCTTCGCCGATCGGCGAATCGCCGAGCTGGTGGGCGGGAGCGAGGCCGAGGTGCGCGCGGCGCGTCTGCGGGCGGGCATCCGCGCCACCTTCAAGATGGTGGACACCTGCGCCGCGGAGTTCGAGGCGCACACGCCCTACCTCTACTCCACCTACGAGGAAGAGGACGAGGCGCCCCCCACCCCGCGCGAGAAGGTGGTGATCCTCGGCTCCGGGCCCAATCGCATCGGCCAGGGCATCGAGTTCGACTACGCCTGCGTCCACGCCGCCTTCGCCCTCAAGGAAGCGGGGGTGGAGGCGATCATGGTCAACTGCAACCCGGAGACGGTCTCCACCGACTACGACACCTCCGATCGCCTCTACTTCGAGCCGCTCACGTTCGAGGACGTGATGAACATCGTGGAGCGCGAGCGGCCCCGCGGGGTCATCGTCCAGTTCGGGGGCCAGACGCCGCTGAAGCTCACCGTGCCGCTCGAGCGCGCCGGGGTGTCCATCCTCGGCACCCCGCCCGACGCCATCGATCGCGCCGAGGACCGCCAGCGCTTCGCGGCGCTCCTCGCCGAGCTCGGCCTCCAGCAGGCGCCCGGCTCCACCGCCCGCTCCTACGAGGAGGCGGAGCGCATCGCCCAGAGCATCGGCTACCCCGTGCTCGTGCGCCCGTCCTACGTGCTGGGCGGCCGGGCCATGCAGATCGTCTACGACCGCGAGGACCTGCAGCGCTACATGACGGAGGCGGTGCGGGTCAGCCCCGAGCATCCCATCCTCGTGGACAAGTTCCTCGAGGATGCTCTGGAGATCGACGTGGACGCCATCGCCGACGGTGAGCGCGTGGTCGTGGGGGGCGTCATGGAGCACGTCGAGAAGGCGGGGATCCACTCGGGCGACTCCGCCTGCGCGCTCCCCCCCTACTCCCTCGGCGACGATCAGATCGACCGCATCAAGGCCCAGACGCGCGCCCTCGCCAAGGAGCTCGGCGTCCTCGGGCTCCTCAACATCCAGTTCGCCATCAAGAACGAGACGGTCTACGTCCTCGAGGTGAACCCGCGCGCCTCGCGCACCGTGCCTTTCGTCTCCAAGGCCATCGGCGTGCCCCTGGCCAAGCTCGCCACCAAGGTCATGCTGGGGGCTTCGCTGCGGGAGCTCGGCTTCGCGGAGGAGCGCGAGGTCGCCCACCTCGCCGTCAAGGAGGCCGTCTTCCCCTTCATCAAGTTCCCCGGGGTCGACGTCCTCCTCGGCCCCGAGATGAAATCCACGGGCGAGGTCATGGGCATCGATCGCGATTTCCGCAAGGCCTACGTCAAGTCGCAGATCGCGGCCAACTCGCCCCTGCCCACCTCCGGCAAGGTGTTCCTCTCCGTGAAGAACCGGGACAAGCGCGCGGTGCTCCAGGTCGCCAAGCGGCTGGCGGAGATGGGCTTCTCGCTCGTGGCCACGGCGGGCACGGCCAAGCTCCTCATGCGCCAGGGCATGACCGTCGAGATGGTCTACAAGGTCAACGAGAGCCTGCGCCCGAACATCGTGGATCTCATGAAGCGCAACGAGATCGCGCTGGTCTTCAACACGCCGGAAGACGGCCGGGCCCGCAAGGACTCCTATCTGATCCGCCGGACGGCCGTGACCCAGAACATCCCCTACTACACGACGGTGGACGGCGCCCAGGCCGCCATCGGCGGCATCGAGGCCTTGCTCAAGGGAGAGATGAGCGTGCAATCGCTCCAGGACTACTATGCCGCGCGCCCCTGAAGACCGCCTTCCCGCGGATCGCCTAATAGTCGCCCTGGACGTGGACTCCCTCGACCGCGCGGCCGCGCTCGTGGACGCCCTCCACGGCACGGCGCGTCGCTTCAAGATCGGCTCGCAGCTCTTCACCGCCGTCGGCCCCGCCGCGGTCGAGGCGGTGCGAAAGCGCGGGGGCGAGGTTTTTCTCGACCTCAAGTTCCACGACATCCCGAATACCGTGGAGGGAGCCGCCCGCGAAGCGGTGCGGCTCGGCGTCTTCATGTTCAACGTGCACGCCTCGGGCGGCCGGGCCATGATGCGCGCGGCGGCCCACGGCGCGCGGGAAGCGTCCCAGACGCTCTCGCTGCCCCGGCCGCTCGTCCTTGCCGTGACCGTGCTGACCAGCTTCGATCGCCAGGCACTCGCGAGCGAGCTCCGCGTCGCCTCCTCCGTCGAAGGCCACGTGCTCCATCTCTGCGGGCTCGCGCAGGAGGCGGGGCTCGACGGCAACGTCGCCTCCCCCCACGAGATCGCGGCGATCCGGCGGGCCATGGGCCCGCGCTGGGCCATCGTGACGCCGGGGGTGAGGCCGGCGGGAAGCGAGACGAACGATCAGTCGCGTATCGCCACGCCGCGCGCGGCTGCGGGGGCCGACTACCTCGTGGTCGGGCGACCCATCACCGCCGCCGCCGACCCCGCCAAGGCCGCCGCGGCCATCCTCGAGGAGATGCGCGCATGACCACCACCCGCGAGCACGCCACCCTCATCCGCCGCCTCTTCGAGATCGGGACCATGCGCTTCGGTGACTTCACCCTCAAGTCCGGGGTCAAGTCGCCGTTCTACATCGATCTCCGCGTGGTCATCTGCTTTCCCGACGTGCTGCGCCGCATTGGCGTCCTCATGGCCGCCGAGGTGAGCCGCTGCGCGGGAGACCGGATCGCGGGCATCCCGTATGCGGGACTGCCCCTGGCCGTGGCGGCTAGCCTCGAGGGCAACTTGCCGCTCATCTACCCGCGCAAAGAAGAGAAGAGCTACGGCACCAAGCGTCGCATCGAGGGCATCTACGAGGCGGGCGACCGCGTGGTGCTGATCGACGACATCATCACCGACGGCGCGAGCAAGTTCGAAGCCATCGAGGTGCTGGAGGAGGCCGGCCTCATGGTCAAGGACCTCGTCATCCTCATCGACCGCGAGCAGGGCGGCCGGGAGCTCCTCGCCTCCAAGGGCTATACCCTGCACTCCATCCTGACCATCACGCAGTGCCTGGACGAGTGGGAGACGGCGGGCCTCGTGAACGCCACGGCCATCCGGCAGTCCCGCGAGTTCGTGCAGGCGACGCGGTTCGGATGATGCGAGCCGTTCACGACGGCGTCGGCGAGCTCTTGATGGACGAGGCGGCCATCCAGGCCGAGGTGGCGCGCCTGGGCGCCCAGATCTCGGCCGACTACGCGGGCAAGTCCCTGCACGTCATCGGGGTCCTGAAGGGCGCCGCCGTCTTCCTGGCCGATCTCATGCGCGCCGTCACCATCCCCGCCACCCTCGACTTCATCTCCATCGTGCCCTACGGGCAGGTCACCGCCTCCGGGGTGGTGCGCATCCGCAAGGATCTCGACGAGCCGCTCGAGGGCAAGGACGTGCTCGTGGTGGAGGGCGTCTGCGCCTCGGGACTCAGCCTCTCCTATCTGCTGCGCAATTTCCAGACGCGCAAGCCCGCCTCCCTCAAGGTGTGCGCCTTCGTGGTCAAGCAGCGCGAGCGGCCCGCCGACGTCACCGTCCACTATGTCGGCCGCGAGATCCCCGACGTCTTCGTGGTCGGCTACGGCCTCGACGCCCAGGAGCAGTATCGCAACCTGCCGTATCTCGCCCGCCTGGCTTGACGAGGACGACGATCCAAGCAGAGACTGCCCCGATGCCTCATCGACGGGCCTCGGGGATGACGGCGCTTGTCCTGCTCCTCCTGTCCCCCGCCCTCGCGGGCGCCGCCGACCCCACCGTGGGCCAGACCGTGGTCAGGCAGGGCCCCGCCGTCGCCAGCGACCTCTACGCCTTCGGCGGAGGCGTCGATGTCCAGGCCGACGTCGAGGGCGATCTGGTCGCCGGGGGCGGCCGCGTCGTCAACGGCAAGCGCGTGCAGGGCAATCTGATCGTCGCGGCCGGCTCCGTGGAGATCGGGGGCGCCGTCATGCGGAACGTCCGGGCCGCGGGCGGCGCCGTCACCATCAGCGGGCGCGTCGCACGCAACGTGAACGCGGGCGGGGGCACCGTGGTCGTCACCCCCGACGGCGTCATCGAGGGTCGCGCCCGCCTGGTCGGGGGCGAGGTGCGCATGGCGGGGACGGTGGCCAAGAAGCTCTACGCCGCCGGCGCCGTCGTCGTGATCGGAGGCGAGGTGCAAGGAGACGTCGAGCTGGTGGCCCAGGAGATCGAGGTGCTGCCCTCCGCCCGCATCAAGGGCCATCTCACCTACTGGAGCCCCCGCGATGCCCGGATCTCGCCCAAGGCGCAGATCGAGGGCTCGATCACCCACAACCTGCCCGAGCTCCCGCGCGCGCTCGCGCGGACGGGCGCGGCCCTCTTCACCGTCTCCCGGCTCCTCTTCGTGATCGGGCTCATCGTGACGGCCATCGCGCTCTTCCTCCTCTTCCCGGGCTTCACGCGGCTGGCCGCGCAGACCATCGGCTCGGATCCCCTCAAGAGCCTCGGCCTGGGCGCCCTCCTGTGTGTGACCGTGCCCGTGGTCGCCATCCTGATCATGTTCACCATGAGGTGGGCGCTCAGGCCTTCTTCCCGCGCGCCCGGCGCTCGAAGCTCGTGGGGGTGCTCTGCCTGGTGGTGGCTCTCGGTGTCATGGCGCTGATCAACCAGCTGCCCTACGTGGGCGGAGCCCTCATGGCCGCGGCCGTCCTCGTCGGAATGGGCGCCATGAGCCTGCACGTCTGGCGGCACTGGGACGATCCCGAGGGCACCGAAGAGGCGGGCGTCGTCGTCCTTCGCGAGCACGAACGGGACAGCCGCGCGTGATCGGCGAGCCCCTGACCCGGCTTGGCGCGGAAGGTCTCCTCACGGGGCGCGGCCGCTTCGTGGGCGACGTGCGCCTGCCCGGCATGGCGGAGGCAGCGGTGCTGCGCTCCCCCCACGCGCACGCGCGCATCGTGGGGATCGACACGCGCGCCGCCCTCGCCATGCCCGGCGTGCTCGCCGTCCTCACGGCCGCGGATGTTCCCGAGGCAGCCGTCATTCCCAACCGCGTGCCCGCGCCCGACGGTACCGCCACGTTTCTGCAGCCGGCCATCGCGCGCGGCGTGGCGCGCTATGCCGGCGAGCCGGTGGCCCTCGTGGTGGCGGAGAGCCGCTACGTCGCCGAGGATGCCCTCGAGCGCATCGTCGTCGAGTACGAGCCGCTTCCCGCCGTCACCTCGGCTGACGCCGCCCTCGCCGCGGGCGCGCCGCGTCTTTTCTCCTCGAGCGACTCCAACAACGTCGCGCTCATCCAGATGCGGGTGGGCGATGCGGACGAAGGACTGCGCGCAGCTGCCCTCGTCGTGAGCGAGCGCTTTCACCACGCGCGGCAGACGGCGGCCGCCGTCGAGACGCGTGGGCTGGTGGCGGCGCCGCCCGGCGTCACCGGCGGGGAGATGCACCTGATCGGCTCCACGAAGTGCATCCACATCAACCGGAACATCCTGGCGCCGATGTTAGGCGTGCCGCCGGGCGCGCTCCGGCTCACCGAGGTCGACGTCGGAGGGGGCTTCGGCGTCCGCGGCGAGCTCTACCCCGAGGACATTCTGGTTCCTCTGGCCGCCCTCAAGATCAATCGTCCCGTGCGGTGGGTGGAGAGCCGGCGCGAGAACCTGACCGCGGCCAACCACGCCCGCGAGGTCACCTACGATCTCGAGATCGGCTTCGAGGCGGACGGGCGGATCCGCGCCATGCGCGTGGTCATCCACGCCGACATCGGCGCCTACGTGCGCACGGCGGCGCTCCTGCCCGCCGAGTTTGGCGCCGCGCTCCTCCCCGGGCCCTATCGTGTGCCTCACTACGCGTGCGATCTCTGGAACGTGGTCACCAACAAGACCCCCGTGGGCACGCTCCGCTCGCCGGGACGGCCGGAGTGCAACTTCGCCCGCGAGCGCCTCATGGACGTGGCCGCCGCGCGCCTCGGCCTCGATCCCGCGGAGATCCGCCGCCGGAATCTCCTCGCCGCCGCCGACATGCCGTACGACTGCGGCACCGTCTCCTTTGGCGTGCCCACCGTTTACGACTCCGGGGATTTCCCGGCGCTCTTCGCCAGCCTCCTCGAGCGCCTCGGCTACGATGCCGCGCGCGCGGAGCAGCGCGCCCTCGGCGCCCGGGGCATCCGGCGCGGCATCGGGCTCGCCATGTACGTGGAGAAGACGGGGCTGGGTCCCTTCGAGACGGCCCGCGTCGAGGCTCGCCCCGACGGCCGCTTCACCGTGGACACCGGCGCCTCGTCCATGGGGCCGGGGCTCGAGACGGCGCTCGCCCAGATCCTCGGCGGCGCCCTCGGCCTTCCCGCCGATCGCTTCGACGTGCGCCATCCCGACACGGCCGCCGTGGAGAGTGGTGTCGGCACCTACGGCTCGCGGGCCACCGTCACCGCCGGGAATGCCGCGCACATGGCGGGCGGCAAGCTCATCTCGGAAGCCCGCCGGCGAGCCGCCGCGGCCCTCGGGGTCGCCGAGGAGGCCATCAGCTACGAGGCGGGCCGGCTCTCCGCCGACGGCCGCTCCCTGACCCTCGGCGAGTTGGCGCGCCAGCAATCCCTGGCCGTGGACGCCTCCTTCAAGGTGCCCAAGGTCACCTATGCCGGCTGTGGCGTCGCCGTCATCGCCGACGTCGAGGCCGAGACCGGCCTCGTCAGGCTGCGCCGCGTGGTCGTGGGCGCCGACGTCGGCCGCGCCGTCAACCCGCGTCTCGTCGAGGACCAGCTCGTGGGCGGGGTCGCCTTCGGGATCGGCAACGCCACGCACGAGAGCCTGCGCTACGACGAGGCGGGCCAGCTCCTGACGGGCTCGCTCCTCGACTACGCGCTGCCGAGCGCGGCCGACATGCCGGCGATCGACGCGTTCTTCCAGGAAGTGCCCGCCCACACCAACCCGCTCGGCCTCCGCGGCGTGGGCGAGTGCGGCAATCCCGGTCTGGGCGCCGCCATCGCCAATGCCGTCTGCGACGCCCTGCGCGATCTCGGCGTCACGCTCCGCGAGATTCCCATCACTCCGGCGAGCGTGCGCGCCGCCGTCGAGTCGGCCACGACAGGACCCGCCGCCAAGCCGTCCTGAAGACGGTCATCTTTCAACGGTGACCACGTGTGCCTGCATCTTCCCGTCCACGTCGCCACGCCCGAACCGCCGGCCGATAGCGTCCGCCGCGAGATCGGTTGCTTCCCCGAGCCGCGACGCGCCGTGCGCCTCGATCTCGTTTCGTAGTGGTGTCCCCTGGCAGAATGCGATGGCCGGATCCCGGGGTGACTTTGCCCGGCTCCGCGCCGCCAGTGTGACGATCTCTGGTGGCCCACTGAAGCCGCTGCTGGCAAGATCTTGCTCGATGCGCGAGCGCTCGTGATAGCCGTGGGGTGTACGAGCGAGGAAGCGGGGCGGATCCTCAGGAAACACGGATGCGAGTGCCGCCGTCACGGTGTCCGCGAACTCGTTTTCCTCGAGTCGATCCCACACGTTGAAGACGAGGACTCCCCCCGGACGGAGCACTCGACGTGCCTCCGAAAGAGCCTGGGTCTTGTCGGGGAAAAACATGACCCCGAACTGGCATACAACGGCGTCAAACGTTCCGTCTTGGAAGGGCAACCGCATGGCATCCGCCTGACGCCACTCCACGGGCCGCGTGGTTCCGAGCGCGGAAGCTTGATCAAGCATCGGCTGATTCAGATCCGTGGCAACGATCGCGACGCGTTCTGGCAGCACCGAAGCCAGCGCGCGAGTCACGACGCCTGTGCCGGCCGCTACTTCCAGCACGCGACTGAGAGATCTCGATGCGAGCCTGTTCACCAGGTCCGCGGCGTACGGCTCGAAGAGCAGGGGAACCAGATACGTGTCGTAAAATTTCGGAATCGAGCCAGCGAAGACCCTGTCGGTACCGGAACTACCCACAGTGGTGGCTCCTTCGGTTCCTCTGCCCTCTCACGATCTCGCATCGTGAGGGCGAAAACGAGCTACCGCCTTCGCGCGAGCTTTCGACGCTTCTGCTTCGCGATCGCGAGGCGGACCGTTCGTCACGAGAGCATTGAGGAGGGCCCGTGCAGCCTGCGCCACCTCGTCTACCGCTCGAGTGAAGGCGGCTTCGTTGACTCTGGACGGCCTGGAGAAGCCGCTCAATTTTCGGACGAACTGGAGAGAAGACGCCCGTATCTCCTCCTCCGTGGCCGGCGGCTTGAAATTGTGCAGCGTTTTGATGCTTCGGCACATGCACGTTCCTCCTAGACGGGATCGGCGTTGACGAGGACGAAGGCCACCCGGCAGGGCCGGTCCGAGCGGTTGCTCCAGGCATGGTTGGTCCCGCGCTGGACGAGGCAGTCGCCCGCTCGCATGAGCACCTCCCCCTCGTCCATGAGGGCCCAGATCTCGCCGTCCAGGACGAGGGCGTAGTCCACCGTGCTGGTCTTGTGCATGCCGGGATGGCGGGCGGCCCCCGGGTCCATGGCGTGGCCGGCTCCCATGGCCGCGAAGGCTTTCCCGCGATCGAGGGTGGCCGCCATGGCAGCATCGGGCGGAAAGTCGACGACGCGGAAGATCGTGCCGCGCGCGGGCGGCTCGAGCACGACGGGTCTCGCCGCCGCGTCGGCCGAGCCCGCGTTGCGGGCGGGCGCGCCGTCGGTGACCCAGAGGTTGATGAGGGCCAGGCCCGGCATGCCCGCCAGCTCGAGCACGTGGGGCGACGGGCCGTCGGACAAGATCACCGATTTCCCTTCTCGATTGATACCGGTCAGGATCCGGCGCATCGGCCTCGCCATGGCATCTAGATCACGAGCTCGCGAGCGACGCCGCGCAGGTCGACCTCGAACTCGAGACCCTGCACGGGCGGCCGGCTCGGGAACCAGCGCACGCCGTGGATGGCCGCGGCCCCCGCCGGCCTGAGGATCTCCTCGACGAGAAAGCCGTGGATCGCCTCGGCGCTGTAGACGTCGATGGCCGTCGCGCGGGCCCAGTCACAGCCGAGCCCGCGCATGCGCTCCTGCATGATTCCCATCACGAAGCGCGCCTTCTCTCGCATGGCATCGGGGGTGGTCTCGCCGTGGCGAACGATGCCTTCCGCTCCCTGCCCGCGATCGCGCATCTCGCCCGCCCCCGCCACGATGAAGGTGGGCGACGGGGTCGCCCCCGGCATCGTGTAGGCGAAGGCGTAGAGGCAAGGCTCGGTGGGAGCGGCCACCACCGGCGCCACGTTGGTCCGCGGGATGGGATTGTCCTCGCCCACGAGGATGTCCCACTCCGCGAGCAGGGACCGGTAGCCCTCATTGAACTTGGCGAACCCCTCGAAGGTGAAGGGCGCCGGGCTGCGGAGCTCGATCCCGCACAGGGCCGTCTTCGGCCGTCCCTGCTCGCGCAGGTGGCGCTCGATCCGCGCGAACCCGGCGCGCCAGGGCACGGGGGCGCCGAGTGTCACGTGCACGATCTCGTGGCCGGGCATCGCGATGGTGCCGGACGAGAATGCGGTGATGCCGGGCAGGTAGCGATAGTTCCCCTTGGGATGATCGCGGAGCATGACGGGCTTTCCTCCTCGAGGTGTGATGGCGGGCGTGCCGACGAGTGCCGGGACCCACGCGCGAGCGACAGCATAGCACCCAAGGCCCCACGAGTGCCCTCCGGCGGCAGGCGCCTGGACAGGATTCGTCAGTCGCTGTCCCCCGACTGAGGGCCTGCCCTCTCCTTCCGCCCTCGGCGGCCGAAAAATTCAGGGCATGGCCGGGGGCGCTCGGTGGCACGGCGCTCGCAATGTTCCTCCAGCATGGTCCGACGCATCCTGCTGGGCTCCCTGGTCGTATGCGTGGCGCTGGCCGCCGGCCTGTGGTTCACGCGCCCGACGCCCTGTGGCAGGCCCATCGCGTATCGCCTGGGGACCGTCGACGGCCGCTTCGGGCTGACGAACGCCGAGGTGCTCGAGGCGCTACGGGAGGCGGAGTCGCTGTGGGGCCGCGCCGTGGGCCGGGATGTCTTCACCCACGATCCCCGCGCGACCCTGACGGTCACCCTCGTCTACGACGAGCGCCAGCAGACGACTCAGACCAGCCAGCGCCTCTGGAGCTCGATGCAGCAGGCCCAGGCCTCCCACGCGGTAGTCTCGCGGAGCTACGCGGAGTGGCGGGAGACCTACGAGCGCCGGGCGCGAAGCTATGAGACCACGTATGCCGCCTACCAGGAGCGGGCCGCCGCCTACAACGCGCAGATGCAGCAGTGGAGCGCGCGAGGCGGGGTGCCCCGCGAGATGCAGGCGGGCCTCGAGGCGGAGCGGAACCGGCTCCAGGCGTTACGGAGCGAGCTCGAGACGGAGCGGATCGCCATCGAATCGCTCGCGGGCACCGTGCGCTCCCTGGCCGAGAAGGGCAACGCTCTCGCCGAGGCGCACAACCGTGACGTCATGACCTTCAACTCGCGCTACGGGGCGCCCCGGCAGTTTCACAAGGGCGAGTTCGACGGGCGCGAGATCACCGTCTTCGAGTTCCACGACATGCGGGACTTCGCCCTCCTCCTCGCCCACGAGCTGGGGCACGCCCTGGGCCTCGGGCACGTGGACGACCCCACCGCGGTCATGCACGCGGTGGGCGGCGAGCAGGCCGTCGAGCCCCTGCGGCTCACCGCGGCCGATCTGGCCGCCCTTCAGAAGCTCTGCGGCCGTCGCTGACGCGGGCGCAGTCTCCGAAAGTCGCTCGCTCGACGATCGCGCCTTGACCAGCCGCACGGGCGACTGCTAGTCTGCCCTCGCTGCGTCACCCCCACGCGAAGGAGATACGAATGCTGCGAGCGCTCGGCATAGCGGGGCTGATCATTGCCATGGCCGTGGGCCCGGCGCGCGCGGAGGATCCATACCCCACGCGGCCGATCTCCATGGTCGTCGCCTTCCCGCCCGGCGGCCTCGCCGACAACACGGCGCGTCCGGTCGCCACCGCGCTCGAGCGCATCTTGAAGCAGCCCGTGGCCATCATCAACAAGGCGGGAGCGGCGGGCGCGGTCGGCAACCAGCCCCGAACTACACGCGCGACCAGTTCACGGGCATCGCCCGGATCAATGCCGACCCCTCCATGCTCGTCGTCCGCGCCGATGCGCCGTGGAAGACGCTGAAGGATCTCGTGGAGGACGCGAAGAAGAAGCCCGGGGAGATCGTCTTCAGCTCCTCGGGCCTCTACGGAGCGTCGCACATCCCCACCGAGATGTTCATGCTGGCCGCGGGCATCAAGCTCCGTCACCTGCCCACGACGGGCGGGGGGCCGATGATGAACGCCATCCTCGGGGGTCACTCACAGATCACCATGACCCCGGTGAGCCTGGCCGTCGCGCACGTGAAAGCGGGCAAGCTTCGACTGCTCGCTCACACGGGGACGGCGCCGGTGGCCACTTATCCGGACGTCCCATCCTTCAAATCGCTCGGATACGACGTCGAGTACACGGCGTGGGCGGGACTGGTGGCGCCCGCCAAGACTCCGCCCCACATCGTCAAGATCCTGCGCGACGCGACCCGGCAGGCGGTCAAGGAGCCGGAGGTCGTCACCTCGCACGCCAAGCTCGACACCCCCATCGCCTACATGGACGCCGACGAGTTCAACGCGTGGTGGGCCAAGGACGCGGCGCGGCTGGCCGAGGTCGTGAAGAAGATCGGCAAGGTGGAGAGCGCCCAGTAGTGACCCCGATCGCCCGATGACGACGGATCGCCTCGCGGGCGCCACGCTCGTGCTCTTCGGCTTGATCACGATCTGGCAGAGCCGCGCCTTCCCCCTGGGCTCGCTGCATCGGCCCGGCCCCGCGTACATGCCCGTGGTTCTCGCCCTCCTCCTCATCGTCTTCGGCGTGGCGGTGTTCGTGATGGGGTCTCGCGCGAGCCGCCTCGCCGAGGTCGGCTGGCACGAGTGGCGCCACGCCGTCGCGATCTTCGCCGCCTGCGCGTTCGCGGCGTGGGGGCTCGAGCGCCTGGGCTACCGGATCACCATGGCGGTCGTGCTCGCCTTCCTCGTGCTGCTCCTCGAGCGCCGGGCCTGGGCTCTGGGCCTCGCCGTGACCGTCGTGATGTCGTGGGGATCCTTCTATCTCTTCGACACGCTGCTCAAGGTGCCCCTGCCCCGCGGCCCCTTCGGGCTCTGACGTGCTCGAGACCCTCCAGAACCTCGGTCTCGGCTTCTCCGTCGCCCTCGCCCCCCACGTCCTCTGGTACGGCTTCATCGGCTGCCTGGTGGGCACGCTGGTGGGTGTGCTTCCCGGCGTCGGGCCGCTCGCGGGCATCAGCCTGCTCCTGCCCGCCACCTATGGCCTCGACGCCACGAGCGCGCTCGTCATGCTCGCGGGCATTTACTACGGGGCGATGTACGGCGGCTCCACCACGTCGATCCTCATGCGCATCCCCGGCGAGGCCGCCTCCGTGATGACGTGCATCGACGGCTACGCCATGGCGCGCAAGGGACGCGCGGGGCCGGCCCTGGCCATCGCCGCCGTCGGCTCGTATGTCGCGGGAACGGTGAGCGTCATCGCCCTGATGTTCCTGGCCCCGCCCCTCGCCGCCTTCGCGCTGCGCTTCGGCCCGCCCGAGTACTTCTCCCTGCTCCTCCTCGGGCTCTTGGTCCTCGCGTACATGAACTCGGGCTCGATGCTGAAGGGACTCGCCATGGCGGCGCTCGGGCTCCTCTTGGGCATGATCGGCATCGACCAGATGTCCGGCTACTTCCGCTTCGCCTACGGCATCGCCGAGCTCGGCGACGGCATCGGCGTGGTGCCGGTCGCCGTCGGCCTCTTCGGTCTCGCCGAGATCCTCCTCACCGCGGGCATGGCGAATCCGCCCGAGGTGATCCGGCCGAAGCTACGCGACCTCCTGCCCTCGCGGCAGGAATGGCGCGAGGCCAACATGCCGATCTGGCGCGGCACCGTCATCGGGTTCCTCATCGGAATCATCCCGGGCTCCGCGCACGTGATCTCGACCTTCGTCTCCTACGCCGTGGAACGCAAGGTGTCGAAGCACCCGGAGGAGTTCGGCCGCGGCGCGGTGGCCGGGGTGGCGGGGCCGGAGTCGGCGAACAACGCGGCAACCTCGGGCGCCTTCGTGCCCATGCTCGCCCTCGGCGTCCCCGGCGTGCCCGTGGCCGCCCTCCTCCTCGCCGCCATGATGGTCCACGGCGTGACGCCGGGACCGCTGCTCATCCATCAGGACCCCAAGCTCTTCTGGGGCTTCATCGCCTCGATGTACGTGGGCAACGTCATCCTGCTCATCCTGAACCTTCCCCTCGTGGGGCTCTTCGTGAACCTCCTGAGAGTGCCGTACCCGATCATGTACCCGATCATCCTCGTGTGCTCCATCCTCGGGGTCTACGCCGTCAACAGCAGCGTGGTGGACGTGTGGATCATGCTGGCCACGGGCGTGCTCGGCTACGTGCTGCGCAAGCTCGACTTCGAGACGGCGCCCATCGTGCTCGGCCTCGTGCTCGCGCCCATGATGGAGCTCTCGCTCCGTCAGTCCCTCGCCATGTCGGCGGGGAGCTACGCGATCTTCGTCACGCGACCGATCTCGCTCGTCCTGCTGGGCGTGGGCGTCGTCCTCGTCGTCCTCGCGCTGCGCCCGCTCATCACGCGCTCCCTCGACTGGCGCTCTCGCCTGCCCGCTGAGAGCGAGGGCTAGCACACATGGCCGAGCACGCGGGAAGCGTCCGCCGCCGCGAGGATCCACGGCTCATCACCGGCGCCGGAGAGTTCGTCGACGACTTCCGCGTGCCCGGCTGCCTGCACGCCGTAATGCTGCGCTCGCCGCACGCGCATGCCCGCATCCGCTCCATCGATGTGTCGGCGGCTCGCCGCGCGCCCGGCGTCGTCGGCGTCTTCCTCGCTTCCGATCTCGGGAGCGCCGGGGTGGCCATCCCCATCTACGCCCCGCACCCCGCCTTGCCGGTGGCCTGCGGGATCCGGCCCCTGGCCGGCGAGCGCGTGCGCTTCGTCGGCGAGGCCGTGGCCGCGGTCATCGCGGATGATCCCTATCGCGCCTGGGACGCCCTCGACCTGATCCGGGTCGAGTACGAGCCCCTCCCCGCCCTCGTGGACATGGACGCGGCGCTCGCCCCGGGCGCGCCCGTCTTGCACGAGGAGACGGCCAGCAATGTCGTGGCGGAGTGGCGCCAGCGCGTGGGCGACGTGGAGGCCGCCATCCGCGCCGCGGACGTGGTCGTCCGGACGCGGGTCCGGCTCGCGCGCGGCGGCGCGCATCCCCTGGAGCCGCGCGGCCTCATCGTCCGCTGGGCGGACGAGCGCCTGACCATGTGGGGCGCCGTCCAGATGGTCCATCGTCACCGCGGGGTGATCGCCGGGCAGCTCGGCCTGCCCGAGGAGCAGGTGCGCGTGATCGCGCCCGCCGACGTGGGCGGCGGCTTCGGCACCAAGGGAATGTACTACCCGGAGTACGTCGTGGTCGCGGCCCTCGCGCGCCAGCTCGACCGGCCGATCAAGTGGGTCGAGACGCGGCGGGAGCACACCCTCGTCGCCTGCGTGGAGCGTGACCAGATCCACGACGTGGAGCTGGCGGCCACCCGGGAGGGCCGGCTCCTCGCCCTGCGCGACGATTTCCTCCACGACATGGGCGCGTACACGATCTCGGGGCTGAACCTGCCGCAGAACGCCATGATCCATTCAGTGGGGCCGTACGTCATTCCCAATCTCGATCTGCGCTTTCGCGGCGTGGTGACCACGACCACGCCCGTGGGCGCCTATCGTGGGGCGGGCCGGCCCTACGGCACCGCGGTGATCGAGCGGGCCCTCGACGCCCTCGCGAGGGAGCTCGGCGCCGATCCCTTCGAGCTGCGGCGCCGCAATCTCGTCTCCGCCGACCGGCATCCCTACGCCACCGGCCTCAGCACGGCGGGCCGGGGGCCGGTCGACTACGACAGCGGAAACTTCCCGCGCTGCATGGAGCTGGCCCTGGAAGCCCTCGATCTCCCCGCGGCGCGGCGCGAGCAGGCGCGGCTGCGGGCCGAGGGCCGGTACCTCGGCATCGGCCTCGTCAACTACGTCGAGGCCACCGCCACCGTGCCCCACGAGAGCGCGGTGGTGCGGGTCCACGAAAACGGCGGCGTCACCGTGGTCACCGGCGCCGCCCCGCAGGGCCAGGGGCACGTCACGATGTTCTCGCGGCTCGTGGGCAATCTCCTGGGCATCGAGCCCGACACCATCGAGGTGCTGACGGGCGACTCCGACCTCGTGGCGCAGGGCGGGGGCACGTACGGCAGCCGGACGGCGGCCATCGGGGGCAGCGCCGCGCTCCTCGCGGCCCGCGTCGTGCGCGAGAAGGCGATGCGGATCGCCGCCCACCTGCTCGAGGCCTCTCCCGTGGATATCGTGAGCGAGGGCGGGAAGTTCTCGGTGCGCGGGCTGCCGAGCCGGAGCCTCGGGTGGGCCGAGATCGCGGCGGCCGCGCATGCCGGCCAGGCCCCCGGGGAGTCCCCGGGCCTCGAGGACACGCAGCTCTTTACCGTGTCGCAGTCGAGCTTCGCCAACGGGACGCACGGGGTGGTCCTGGAGATCGATCCCGACACCGGCGCCGTGAGCATCTTGCGCTGGATCGTGGCCCATGACTGCGGCCACGTGCTCGAGCCCGGCATCGTGGAGGGCCAGATCCACGGCGGGGTCGTCCAGGGCCTTCCGGACGCGCTCAACCTGCAGCTCGCCTACGACGAGACGGGCCAGCGCCTGACGGCGACGCTCATGGACTACGCGCTGGCCACGGCCGCCGACGCGCCGCGCACCTTCGAGATCCGCCATCTCGAATCGCCCACGCCGCTGAACCCGCTGGGCGCCAAGGGCGCGGGCGAGGGCGGCATCATGCCCGTGCATCCCCTCATCGCCCAGGCCATCGAGGACGCCCTGTCCCCCTTCGGCGTCCGCGTGGATCGAGTCCCCGTCACGCGCGCGGAGATCTGGGGTCAGGTCTTGCAATACAACAAAGGGTAAAATGAACGCCTCAAGTGTTGCATTGCAAGACCTGACCCCCGTTAGATCACGCCCTTCCTCGCGAGCGCGGCCAGGTCCTCGCGGCTGAGCCCGAGGCGGCCGCAGTAGATCTCCTCGTTGTGGGCGCCCGGCATGGCCGGCCCGGCGCTCGTGACGCGACCGGGCGTCAGCGAGAGCTTGGGCACGATGCCGGGCATCCAGATCGTCTCCCCGCCGGGCCCCGGCACGGGGATGAGGTTCTCCCGTGCCCGGAGCTGAGGATCCGCGAAGAGATCCTGCACGCTGTTGACCCTCGAGCACGGGACGGACGCCGCGTCCAGCCGGGCCAGCACCTCTTCCGCGGCGAAGGAGCCGACCCAGTCCTGCACGCGCGCGTCGAGATCCTTGCGCCGGCGAAGCCGCTCGTCCATCGACGAGAACTCGGCGTGGAGCT
>QHSC01000308.1 GCA_003220345.1 Candidatus Rokuibacteriota bacterium
CGCGCTGTTCGGTCCCGACATGCGGGTCGACATCGTGCGCGCGGACTCGCTCCCGCGCACGGCCTCGGGCAAGTTCCGCTACGTCGAATCCCGGGTGGCCCAGCCCATTCTCGAGCGCCTCATGGGCGCCGCCTCGAATCAAGGAGCCTCGTCCACATGAGTGAGAAGGGAAAGATCTGCGTCGTGGGCACCGGACACATCGGGCTGCCTCTGGCCACCGTCCTCGCCGAGGCAGGCTTCGAGGTCACCGGCTATGACACCAACGACGACTTCGTCACGCGCGTCAATACCACGGGCACGGCCGACTTTCGCGAGGAAGGCCTGGACGAGCTCTTGACCAGGCACCTGCACCGCTCGCTGACCCTCACCTCGAACCCGCCCGAGAGCCAGGACGTTTACATCATCACGGCCCCGACCCCCTCATCATCCTGCGCAGCACCGTGAGCATCGGCACCACGCGCAGCGTCGTGCTGCCCGAGATCCGGCGGTCGACCCAGCAGTTCGGCCTCGCCTTCTGCCCCGAGCGGACGATCGAGGGCAAGGCCATCCCGGAGATGCGGTCGCTGCCCCAGATCGTGGGCGGACTCGACGAGGAGAGCGTGGCGCGCGCCGAGGCGCTCTTCCGTCTGATCACCCCCACCATCATCCGCGTGTCGTCGCTGGAAACGGCGGAGATGATCAAGCTGATCAACAACACGTACCGCGATCTCACCTTCGCCTTCGCCAACGAGGTCGCCCTCATCGCGGAGCGCATGGGGCTGTCGGCGGCCGAGATGATCCGGGCCGCCAACGTCGACTATCCCCGATCCAATATCGCCCAGCCCGGCTTCGTGGGCGGGCCGTGCCTGGAGAAGGACGCCCTCATCCTGATCGACAGCCTGAAGAAGATCGATTTCAAGCCCCGGGTCATCGAAGAGGCCCGGAAGATCAACCAGGCCCTCCCGGACCACGTGGCCACGCGCATCATCGACGAGCTCCGCGGCCTCCGCCGCTCCCCCGCCCGCGCCAAGGTCCTCATCACGGGCTTCGCCTTCAAGGGCCGCCCGGCCACCGAGGACATCCGCGGATCGGCGGCCGTCCCCCTCATGCGCCGGCTGCAGTCCTCCCGCGTCGAGATCTGGGGGCACGATTTCGTGACGCCGGAGAAGGTCATCGCGGACCTCGGGGCCCACGCCTGCACCCTGGAAGAAGGCTTCGAGAACGCGGATGGCGTCATCATCATGAACAACCACCCGGGCTATCGCGCCGCGAACATTCCCGCGCTCGCCCGCCGCCTCCGCGCGCCCGCCTTTCTCTTCGACAGCTGGGGACTCTTCGCCATCCAGGAGTTCCGCGAGGTGCCCGGCCTTCGCTACGCGCCCCTCGGCGCCCCCTTCGCTTCGCCATGAAGATCCTTTTCCTCTGTCACCGGATGCCCTACCCGCCCAAGCGCGGAGGGAAGATCCGTCCGTTCAACATGATCCGCCACCTCTCGCGCTCTCACGAGGTGACGGTGGCCACGCTGGCGCGCACGCCCCAGGAGTGGGCCGATGCCCAGGAGCTCCGCCGCTACTGCCCCGACCTGCACGTCGGGCGCGTGTCGTGGCTCGGCAGCTGGGCGCGCTTCGGTCTCTTCGGGCTCACGGGACGGCCGGCCACCTTCGGCTACTTCCACTCGCCCGCCCTCTCGCGGAGCGTCCAGCGCCTGCTTGCCACGCGCGGCTTCGATGCCATCCTCGTCCACTGCTCCTCCATGGGGCCCTATGTCGGCACGCACCGGGGCTCCAGAAAGGTGATGGACTTCGGGGACGCGGACTCCGCGAAGTGGACGGAGTACTCGAAGACGGCCTCCTTCCCCTTCTCGTGGGGCTTCCGGGTCGAGGGCCAGCGGGTGCGGGAGGCGGAGCGCCGGCTGGGCGCCCAGTTCAACGCGTGCTCGGTCAATGCCCCCCGCGAGCGCGACGAGCTTGCCTCGTACGTGCGCACGCCCATCTCCGTGATCCCGAATGGGGTGGACCTGGAGTACTTCCAGCCCGCCCCCACCTCCGGCCGCGGCCATGTCCGGAACCGGATCATCTTCACCGGCAACATGTCCTACCGGCCCAACGTGGACGCCGTCCGGCACCTGGTCGCCGCCGTGCTGCCCTGGATCCGTCGCGAGATTCCCGACGTCCAGCTCTACATCGTGGGCATGGATCCCAGTCCCGCGGTCCGCCGGCTCGCTGACGGCGATCGCGTCGTCGTGACGGGCCGGGTCGAGGATGTGCGACCCCACTTCGACTCCGCCGCGGTGGCGGTGGCGCCCCTGCGCGTCGCCCGCGGCCTGCAGAACAAGGTGCTGGAGGCCATGGCCATGCGTGTGCCCGTGGTCGCCAGCCCCGCGGCCTTCGAGGGCATCAGCGCGGTGGCGGGGCAAGACCTGCTCGTCGCCACCGAGGCCCGGGAGTTCAGCCGCGATGTCGTCACCCTGCTTCGAGATCCCGCCGCCCGCGAGCGCTTTGCCGCGGCCGGCCGCGCATGTGTCGAATCAAACCACAACTGGAGCCGGCTCCTGGAGCGGCTCGAAGACCTGGTGGCGGGCGGCGATCAACTCGCCGCCTCCGCCCGGCCATCATCACATTGACGGGGAGGCACTGATCGATGGAACGTGAACGCTTGCTGATCATCGAGGACGACGAGGACATCCGCACCCAGCTGACGTACGCCTTGCAGGACGAGTACGACGTGTCCGTGGCGGGAGACCGCACACGGGCCGCCGCCGCCGTCCAGGAGGCGCCTCCGGAGATCGTGACGCTGGACCTGGGGCTTCCCCCCACGCCCGACACGGCCGAGGAGGGGCTCCGCGCGCTCGAGGACATCCTCGCCGTCGCCCCGGAGGCCAAGGTCATCATCATCACCGGCAACGGCGATCGGGCCAACGCCGTGGCCGCCGTGGAGCGCGGGGCCTTCGACTACCACTTGAAGCCGGTCAATCTCGACGACCTCAAGGTGGTGCTCCGCCGCGCCAGCTACCTGCGCCAGCTCGAGCGTGAGAGCGAGGAGCAGGCCCGGCAGCGGGAAGACTCCATCCGCTTCACGGACATTCTCGGCTCCACGCCCAAGATGCGCGAGATCTTCGGGGTCATCCAGCGCGTGGCCAAGACCGATGCCACCGTGCTCTGCGAGGGCGAGAGCGGCACGGGCAAGGAGCTGGTGGCCCGGGCCGTCCACACGCACAGTCCGCGCAAGTCTGGCCCCTTC
>QHSC01000185.1 GCA_003220345.1 Candidatus Rokuibacteriota bacterium
AGGCCTCAATGACGGCACGCCTCCGCGAGACCTCGCTCCGTCCACCAGGAGCACAGGTGACGGACGCGGCTCTGCTTGCGACGGGAACACAGATCACGACCATCCAAAAAAGAGCCGCTGGACGAGCCACGCGGTGCCGACGAGGGCCACGGCGAGCGAGGCTACTCGCATCATCCACGGCTCCCACATCGAATGGCGCATCCACAGCAGGAGAGGCAGCAGGAAGACCACCACGATACCCTGCCCGGCTTCCACGCCCAGGTTGAAGCCGAGGAGGGCCAGGGCCAGCCGGGCACGAGGGAGCGCCAAGGTGTCGATGGCCGACGCGAATCCAAAGCCGTGCACGAGGCCGAAGAGAAAGCTCACAAGCCAGCGCTGGGACGGCGCGCTGCGGAGCAGAAGGTTCTCGAGGGCAACCCACACGATGGAGGCGGCGATCACCGGCTCGACGATGCGGTCGGGGATGGTGACGAGACCGAACACGGCGAGGGCTAGCGTAACGCTGTGGGCGACGGTGAAGGCCGTGATGATCTTGAGCACGGAGACGAGTCGCCCACCTCGCAGGAGCAGGGCCACGAGAAAGAGCAGATGGTCGTAGCCCGTGAGGATGTGCTCGACCCCGAGTCGGAAGAATCCGGTGCCTGGCCGCGATTCGCTCCGCCCGAGCTCAACCGTTGCCTCGCGTGCGTCAGGGAGGAAGACGGCTTCCCGCACGCCGCCCGGGGTCTCGATCCGCGCGATGGTCCGATAGTGCTCCCCGAGCACATCGAACCAGTCGTCGCGGATGCCGAGGCGTATCGGCGGTGCCGGGCACTGTATCGTCGACTCGAGAGTGACCCGCCCGTCGCCGAGACGCGAGCCCTGGATCAGCGCGCGGCCGGGCAAGCATGGAGCGCCGCTGGAGCGTATCGTGACCCGCCGGCGGAGCTCGAGGCCCGCCCGCTCCACGCTCGCCTGATCGCCGTCGGCGGCCGACGCGAGCATCTGAGCGGCCTCCACGGGCAGCTCGCCGAGGAGAATCGTCAGCCTGTACGTGACCGTCGCACCCGTCACCGTGATGGTCGCCAGCCCCGTGCTCGTCGTGTGTGCCCCAGCCGCGGAGGGCCGTCCGAGAACGACGAGCCCCACAAGAGCCACGGTGAGCACCGCCTTCATGGGGCTCCCATCACCGACTCCCATTGCTCGCCCATGAAGCTCGGCAGGAGCAGAACCTCGGAGCGGCCGGTCACACGAGCGTACTGAGCCAGCCCCTGTGAGCTCAGCGCGCCGAACTCGATCTCGAACGGCGGGGCACCGGTGGCGCGAACGGACACCGAGTAGCGGGGTGGGGCGAGCCCGAACTCCGACGGAGAGATGCCCGCAACCTCGTCCGGCTGGAGCACCCGCTGGGGTGCCGAGACATGGAGGAAGCGGAGGCCGGTGTCCAGGCGGGTTCCCAGGCTCTCGTCCAGCGGCTGCCCCGGCGTCGCCGCCCACCCATTTGGTTTCGCGCGTTCGAAGCGCCACCGACGCTGGCCCCGGGATATCACGACCTCGACCACCGCGTCGGGTGCAATCGAGAGCATGACCCCCGCCGGCTGGAAATGCACGAGGCTCGGGTCGGGTCGCTGTCCATGGAACGCGAGCGCGATGATCGTTCCGGCCGCCAGCACCGCCCCCGACACCCACACCACGCGCCTCAGCGGCGACGGACCCACCACACCATGCCTCCCGCGACCACGGCCAGCCCGGGCAGCACGAGAACCGTCACGAGGAAGATGCCGCGAACTTGCCGGTTGGTCAGTACTACCGTGGGCAGCACTTCGACGGGCGGCCTCATCGTGGGCGCGCGCTCCTCGCCGATGAGCCAGGCGATCGCTCCCAGGGCGAGGTCGCTGTTCGACATGTAGGGGAAGAAGGAGTTGCTCGCGAAGTCGCCGTCGCCGACCACGACGAGCCGGAAGGGCTTCCCGGAAGCGCTCTGGGGCCAAGGTCCCTCGGCGGCAACGCCCAGCACCCGCGCCCGTGGCGTGTCTCGAGCCGTCTCGGATTTCGTTCCGCCGCGCACCGGGCGCACATAGCTCGCGGCGCTACTCGAGAAGAGGGGGGACACTGTGATGGTGGGCGCCGGCACCAACTCGAGCGGGCGAGCTCCCGGATAGAAGGTGAGGGAGAGGCCGCGGGTCACCGGGTGCGGGGCATAGCGGGTGACGGCCACCATCTGCTCGTCCGTGAAGTAGTGATCGAGCGGGTCCATCACCGCCCCTTCCCCGAGCCGGACTCCCGCTTTCGCCAGCACGGCGGCGAGGCCCGGCTCGACCTGGAAATCGATGTCGAGCATGAGGAGAGCGGCGCCGCCCCGGGCCAGATACTCAGCAAGCGCCCGGCTTTCCTGGGGGGAGTACATGGTCCGAGGGCCCGCCTCCACAAGCGCGGCGCACTCCGCGGGCACGCGACCGGCGGTGGCCAGAATCACCTTTTTCGCCGTGAACCCGAGGCTCTCCAGGGCGCGCCGCAGCCGGCCCATGCCGTGCTTCTCCATGAGCACGACGCCGATACCCTCGGCGCCATGGCTGTGCGTGTGAACCCCCTCGAAATGCGTGTGGTACTCCATGTTCTCGATGTCGTATTCGTTGTGGCCCTCCGCGAAGCAGATCGTCTTCTCCTCGCGGCGGGTCAGTCGGAGGATGCCGAGGGCGAGATCGCGGTCCTCCGTGCCGACGACCTCGATCCGGCGTCCGTCGGCCTCGAGCACGGCCACGTTGTAGACCCTGACCCCGTACCGGCTGGCCAGGCCCGGCTGTTGATCCGGATCCACCGTGCGCACGTGCAACCGGGGATGCGTGCGTCCCATGATCTCGACCATGCGCTTGGCCGCGCGCCCGGCGGGATTCTGCTTCTGATAGAAATACGTGAGGTCCACGTCAGTGCTCAGGCTCCCCATCACCCTCTGGGCCTCCGGCGACGGGGTGAAGGCGTGCGAGCGGGTCACATCGAAGTGGGTGTCGTGTCGATAGAGGGCCACGTTGGCGAGGAGCACGAGGCCGGCCGCGCCCACGACGAGCGCGCCCCGCGACAGCCTGCGGCGCCAGCCCGCGCGCGCGACGGGCAGCCGCACGCCCCCCGCGAAGAGCACGAGGAGCGCCAGCATGACCACGACGAACCACGTCGTGCTCATCGATCGGTCACGACACGCGTGGCGAGGAACAGCGCGAGCAGAGACAGGGTGAGATAGTAGCCGGCATCCGACAGGAAGAGCGAGCCGCTCACGAAGGTAGTGAAGTGCCCGATGAGCGACAGATTGATGGCCACGGCGTCCAGCGGGGCCGGGACCATGTAGGCCGCCGAGTCGGCGAACCAGAGCATGAGGCACGCGCCCAACGAGCACGTGGCAGCGACGACCTGGTTCTCCGTGAGGCTCGAGGTCAGGGTGCCGATGGAGACGAGCAGGCAGGCAAGCAGGAACAGCCCGAGATAGCCGCCATAGATCGGCGCAAAGTCAGGCTCACCATACAGTCCCAGCACCACCGCGTAGGCGCTCGAGGCGGCGAGCAGGCCCGTGACGAGGATCAGGGCGGCCAGGAACTTCGCGAGCACGATCCACACCTCGTGAACCGGCGCGGTCAACAAAAGCTCGAGCGTGTCGGCGCGGCGCTCCTCGGCAAAGGCCCGCATGGTCAAGACAGGTACCAGGAGAATCAGCAACACGTACATCTGGTGGAAGATGTAGGTCAGGTTCGCGACCTTGGTGAAAAAAAGCGTCAGGCTGAAGGTATAGCCAGTGACGAGCAGGAAGACGGCCGCCACCGTGTACGCGATGGGGGAGGTGAAGGTAGCGTGCAACTCCTTGCGGAGCAGCACCGCGGGAGCGCTCATGTCAGCGACAGGAAGAGAGCCTCGAGGTCCGGCGTGTCGGCCAGCGCCTCGACGCTCAGGAGCCGCCCTTGCAGCAGAATGGCGACGCGGTCGGCCACTTTCTCGACCTCGCTGAGGATGTGGGAGCTCATGACGACCGTGCGCCGACCGGCCAGCCCTCGGATGAAGTTGCGTGTCTCGATGATCTGGCGAGGGTCGAGACCATTGGTCGGCTCGTCCAGGATCAGGATGTCGGGTCTGTGCAGGAGCGCCTGCCCGATCGCCACGCGCTGCCGGTAGCCCCGGGAGAGCGTGCGTATGGGAGCAGAGAGGCGATCACTTAGAGCCATCTGCTCGGCGACCTCGGCGATGGCCGCCTCGGCGGCGGCCGAATCGAGGCCGCGGAGGCGGGCCATGAACCGCCAGAACTCCCGGACGCGCATGTGGGCGTAGAGGGGAAGCGCCTCCGGAACGTATCCGATGCGCCGGCGTGCGTCCATCCGCTGGCGCTCCGTGTCGTATCCCGCCACCGTCAAGCGGCCGGAAGTCGGGGAGAGATAGCCCGTGAGCATTCGCAAGAGCGTGGTCTTGCCCGAACCGTTGGGTCCCAGCAATCCGAGCACCTCGCCGGAGCGGACGTGGAGCGTGACGTCGCGAACCGCGGCAATGCTCCCGTAGAGCTTGGACACACGCTCGATGGAGACGATCGGGTTGTCGAGGGAGGCGGATTCCGCGGATTGGCTCATGCGCAGCGTCCTGAGACACCGCCAGCCCGGAACGATAACTTGCTCCGGGCTGGGGGGAGGCTCAGAGAATGGCTTGGTGAGGGTCGGCTACTCGTAGTAGGCCGGCGCCTGTTTCGTGGCTTTGAACACCTCGGGGTCGTGCCCATAGAAGATGCTCGCGCGCTCGCCGTCGCGGACCAGCCGGAGCTTCTGGTAGCTGTCGTACATTGCGCCGGGGCTCCAGGTACCAGGGATCGGCGGGATCAGGTTCTTCTCCAAGCTTTCCTTCAAGTAGACCACGTCGCTTGTCAGCACCACCGTGCCGGTCTTGGGCAGCCGCACCACCGCGAACTGGCTACCTGGCGTGTGGCCGGGCGCGCGGCGGAACTCGATGCTCTTGTCCCCGAAGAGATCCAGGTCACCGTCCAGCCGGATCATGTTGTACTTCTTGCTGTCTGCGAAGTCCCCGGGAATGTAGTAGATCGAGTAGCCGACGTCGGGCCACCAGGCTGCCTTCATTTCGTCGTTCTGGACGATGAAGGTGGCGTTGGGGAACTGAGAGACATTGCCCCCGTGATCGAGGTGCATGTGTCCCACGGCGACATACTTGATGTCCGACGTCTTGAGTCCGATTTTCGCCAGCTGGGCAGCCATCGCGTCGTTCTGAGTCATCTTGAGACCGAAGCCCTTGGCGAGCGGGCCCCACCACCCATCGGGATCCGTGATCGTCTTGTCATTGTTGCCGGTATCGAACATCACGTTGCCCTTGGGATGCATGATCACGTAGAAGGAGACGGGAGCCCAATCGATGTTTCCTTGGCCACCGATCTGGAGCGCCCCTTTTGGGAAGCCCCCCAACGAGCCCGACGTGAAGACGTAGAGCTTCATGCCGGCCGGGCTCTGCGCGAGCGCCGGGAGGGAGGCGAGAAGGAGAAGAGCTACCAGGCCCGCGCCGATGAGTGCCTGCCGCTTCATAGTGTCCTCCCGGGTCGGAAGTGTCCGGAACGTGGCCGAATTCTCGGCCCGAGCGCCTGCCTTGTCAAGCCTTCCTACCCGTCCGTCCCTTCATGAATTTTTACCTCGCCTACACACCCGCTTCACGCCCTCCCGTCACCTTCCCAGCGTGCCCGTGATGTCCACCCATCACCCAGGGAGGTTGGCCATGCAGACCGCGCACCACGCCCGGATCCGTCTCGGTGCCCTCGGCCTCGGCCTGTCCGCGCTCCTGTTGATGGTTTTCCCGCTCGCCCGGCCGTTTTTCCGGATGGACATCTTCGCCCCCGAGGAAACGATGATGGCGTCAAGCCCGGCCTTTGCCTCCGTGGCATGGATGCTGTCGCACTACCTCGCCATGCTCGGCTTCGTCCTCTTGTTGGGCGGCATGCTCGCGCTCTACGCGTTCCACGCAGGCCCGGAGACCGAGCCGCGCGCCTTCCGCGGCCTGCTGTGGGGCATCATGGGTGTCGCCCTCATCCTGCCCGCCTTCGGCGTGGAGGCGTTCACTATGCCCGCCATCGGCAAGCTTCACCTGGACGGCGTCACGGGGCTGGCCCCGATGATCCCCCTGACCTATCGCGGCCCGATGACGATCGTGCTCATCCTCGGCCTGGTATTCCTCGGGGTGGGCGCCTTCAACTTCGCCTTCGCCATCCGTCGGCGCGGACAGCTTCCCGTCTGGGCGGGCTTCGTCTTCGCCATCGGCCTCGCCCTCTGGCTGCCGCTTCTGCCGAAGCCCGTGCGGATCATCGACGGTCTGCTGATCGGTCTCGGAGGGATTCCCCTCGCCTGGAGCATGTGGCGAAATGCCGCTCAGGCCCGAAGCTTCTTGAGCGCCTCCACCGTGTGCGCGGGCTCCGGGCGCCGCGTGTAGTCGGGATCGGCGTCCGCCGCGCGAATGATGCCCCCGCGGTCGATCACGAAGCGGGCCGGGACGGGCAGGCGCCAGGTGCCGTCGCCGTTGCCCCGGGGCAGATCGATGCCGAACTTCTGGTAGATCGCCTGGAGATCCTCGGGGAGGGTGAAGGCGAGGCCGTACGCCTCCGCCACCCGGTTCCCGAAGTCACGCAACATCTCGAAGGAAAACGGCTTCGGCTCTTCCGTCTCGCGGGAGGTGCGCGCGACCTGGGGGGAGATGACCACGAGGGTGGCGCCGCCGGCCGTAATCTCGGGCAGGGCCTGCTGCAGAGCCTCCAGCTCCGCGTTGCAGTACGGTCACCAGCGCCCGCGATAGAACGACAGGACGACGGGCCCCCGCGCGAGCAGCGCCTTCAGGCTCACCTCCTGGCCTTCCGCGTTGGGCAGGCTGAAATCCGGGGCTGGCTGGCCGACCTTGGCCACGTGGGTCATGATCCCTGAGGCGCGAAGTTGCTCGATGCTCCGCTCCATGGTCGCCCGGGCTTCGGGGGGAATCCGTGCCTTCGCCATCTCGCGGATGGTCTCGAGCTTTTCGCGCAGCGCCATCGCGCCCTACCCTTTCTGGCTTCTCGCCAGCTTCGTGCGAGACTCTCGCCAGACTTTCGATTCGTCCAGCCAGACCGCATAGCAGACGGCGTGCGCACGAGCCGGGCGAGGCTCCGTGATCCAGATCTCCATGTCGGTCGGGAGTACCAGCGTGTCGCATACGCTACACAGCCGTCGCGTTCCTCGCGCGCCGAAGCCGTTGCCGTCCACCGGGAAGAGCTCGCCGCTCTCGAGTCCGTCACGCACCGCCTCGCGCACGGCATCGTCAGACGCGCCCGCGAGTGCCCAGTGGGGGTTGAGATGGCGCCGGCTGCTGCCTATCAAGACGCGCGACTGCGCCACCAGGCGCCGGCAATCGAGACAGAGAGCCTTTGATCGAGCGATGAGCTGCCCCAGCTCGCGCGCCCCAGAGAGAAGAGTCGCCTGACTCATGATGACCTCCGCGCTTGGTCGGCGATGGTCTGGGAATGGCCGTTTGATTCGCCGAAGGCGACCGATTCCACGCGCCACGCGCGGTAGCACATCAAATGCGCGTGAGAGCGTCTGGCGCCGATCAACTCCTGGGACACCTCGGCGGCGAAAATCGGCTTGCTGCACACGGCGCAGATGTCGCTGATGCCTCGCCCGGTCCACGACTTGTCGTCCGCGAGCACGAACAGTGTGCCCGCGGCAAACCGGTCACGCACGGTCTGACAGAGCGCGGGGAGATAGTCGGGCGCCCTCGATTGCCGGGAAGGCTCCAGCGCGTCCGACTCTTGCTGCCAGATCGAATAGCACGCCACGTGCGCCCGGACGGTCGTGGGCCCTACGATCTCATTCTCGACCTCGGCCGACGAGATCGGCTTGCCGCAAACAACGCAGACGTGCCCGCTTCCATGTCCGGCCCACACCTCGCGAGGTACGGGAGAGAGGTCCCCGCTCGCCAGACGCTCGCGGACGGTGCCGCGCACGTCCTCCTCGGAGGAACCGGAGATTGTCCATGCCGGGTTGAGGACACGACGTCCCCAGGCAATGAGGAAGCGGGACTGCGTGAGGAGCTTCTCATTGGCATGACAACGTGTTTTCGATCGAGCGGTCAGCAGGGTCGTTCCACTCGGGGGATACCGCGCGTGGCGAAATGATGAGCGAGCCATAGCGCCTCCCACTCCATTGCTCAGGGAACCGCGAGAAGGGCCGGCCCTGGGAAGTATACGCCCCCGTCAATCGGCAAGAGGGATTTCGCTATGCTCGTTCCACGACATGGAGCGCCCTCAGCTCCCGGCGCGGTGTCCCCAGGTGGGCCGGGACCTATTCGAGTCCCAGGGTAGCGACTCGCTCGCCGCTGAGGACGGACGACAAGGTGGTGGAGCGGACGAAGATGCCGTCGCGGGGAGCCGTGACCGTTTCGAGCAGATCGCCGTAGATGCTGTGAATGCGCGCCAGGGTGGCGCCTGCGCTGACCCTCTCCCCCAGCTTCACGTCCGTGGTCAGCAGGCCGCCCCGGTTGGCGCGGAATCCCAGGAAGGCGCGCATCCGGACGCTCGTCGGCGGCGGATCAGGAGCGCCCGGCAGCATGCCGAGATGCCGCATGGCGTTCAGCACGCAGCGGAGCCCCGTCACCGTCGCCTCTTCCTCGACGCGGCCGCCTTCTCCGATCTCGAAGGTGAAGCAGGGCACCCCGGCCCGCGTCGCTTCGACGCAGAGGATGCCGTCGCGCACGTACATGCCCTGGTCGGCGGCCATGAGATAGCCCGAGCCGAACGCGCGCCCGAGCGCCTCCGCCTTGCCATAGGCGGGCAGAGAGGGGTGCGGCAGGATGGTGATGGGGACGTAGCGCCCGCCGCGCGTCGGCGTGTGGATGTCCACGGCGGCGTCGCATCCCTGGATCAGCGAGAAGAGGCGATGCGAGAGGCGCTCGGTGACGTTGCCCGCGGGATCGCCCGGGAACGTGGTCCACGGGTCGATGGGGGCCTGGTCGAGAGGCGTCTTGAGATAGAGCCCGACGGGCACGCGGTGATCGGCCTGGAAGGCGAGCGGGTTCTGCACGGGGACGCAGATGAGCCGTCCCGCCACCCCGGCGGGATCGAGCGAGGTGAGCAGCCGGCTGACGATGGCCACGCCATTGGCCTCGTCGCCGTGGATGGCCGCGCCCACGTAAAAGGTCGGTCCGGGTCGGGCGCCGTTGAGCAGGGCGAGGGGCAGACTCACCCGCATGCCGTCGGGAAGCTCGACCAGCTCGAGGCTGTGACGGACCATCCTGCCCGCCGGAACAGCAATGCCCGCGACGCTCCACGTCTCGCTCATCGCCGACCTCCGGGCACCAGCATGTCGAGGACGGCGCCCGCGTGGACGAGGGCGACCTCCAGCAGGTCCGCCGTCTCGATGGACTCGTCGGGGCCACCCATGTTGTGGACGGCGGGGCCGTAGACCACCGTGGGAATGCCCGCGCGGCGAAAGAAGCGGCCGTCGGTGTAGCCCAGGCGCACCACGGGCAGGACCTGGCGGTTGTTCTCCTGCCGCGCATTGTCCCTCACGAGCGAGACGAGCCGCGAATCCGGCGGCGTGACGTACGGCTCGCAATGATTGAACACCTCGACCTCCACGCTGCCGCGGGCTGCCTGCCTGATCAGGCGGCGGGCCTCCTTCTCGATCCTGGCCGTCGTGAGTCCCGGGGGCACGCGGAGATCCACCTCGGCCATTGCCGACTCGGGAATCAGATTCACCTGCCCGCCGCCCGCCAGGGTGCCCACGCTGACCGCCAGTCGTCCGGCAAGCCGCCCCGTCCCCGGCCCCCACCAGCGCTCTGCCGCCTGCCGCTGGCGGCTCATCACCTGGGCGACCGAGGCGTTGGGCTTTCCGCGCCGGCCGTGAAGTCGATCGAGAGCGCGGAGCGCCGCGTGCAGGCTGGCGATGGCGCTCGTGCCCTGGCGATAGGCGGCATGGCCCGAGATGCCGGCGGCACGCAGGCGGAGCCAGAGCACACCCTTCTCGCCTATGCCCGCCGACCAGGTGCCGGAGGATTCCCCGATGAGGCAGGCCTCGCCGTGGACGGCCGGCACGTTGGCGAGCAGCCATTGTGTTCCCCACGCTCCGCCCGTCTCTTCGTCCGAGGCAAAGGCCAAGGTCAGCGTCCCCCGGAGCGACACGCCCATCCCGCGGATCAGCGAGGCGATGGTCAGGGCCACGGCCAGGCCCGCCTTCATGTCCCCGGCGCCGCGTCCCCAGATCCGTCCGTCTTCGACCGCGCCCGAGAAGGGCGGGCGGGTCCATCCCTGCCCCGCGGGAAACTCGTCGAGATGACCGGCAAGGACGACGCGGGGCCCGCCGCTCCCGACCCGGGCGACCAGGTTGGGTCGCCCCGCCATGGGCTCGTGCCACTCGGGCTCGATGCCGCGCGAGACGAGATAGTCGCGGATGAACGCCGCGAGCTTGGTGGTATCTCCGGGAGGATTCTCGCTGGGGATCTGGACGAGCCGCGAGCAGAGGGCGTAGAGATCCGCCTGCCTCGCCTTGAGCTCGTCGATGAGCCGGCGCTTGATCATGACAGGGCGCGCCTCAGCTCCCAGGCGGGGCGGCGGGGAGGTCATAGCCCGCCAGGCAGCGCTCGACCATGGCGCGGGCCGCGGCGAAGTCGAAGGCGCGGTAGACGCGCACCGAGGTCGTCTGCGCGCGCCCGCCCGCATAGAAGAGCTCGTATTGCTGATGCCGCCCCGCGAACTCCGAGCCGACGAGGTCCCAGGCGAGCTTGTAGAGCTTGGTGCGCTCGATCGACTTGAGCCCGGGCGAGCGGACATAGCGCTCGAGGTCACCCGCGATCTCCGGATTGAGGTAGTCCTTGTAGGAGGCGGGCACCTGGAGGAGCCCGCTACCCGCCAGCTCTCTCAGGTAGGTCAGCATGGTCTGGTAGTACGTCGCCTGGAGCCAGTTGTTCGCGTAGAGGTAGGTAGCGCTCGGCGAGACGAAGCCGCGGGGGTCCCGCACGCACTCGGTCTCCGAGGCGACCACGAGCCCGGCGGCCATGGCGCAGTAGCTCGCCAGCTCGCCCAGCATGGTCTGCGTCTGCGGCGTCTTGTCCACGCCGATGGACTCCGCGATGCGAAGGGAGAGGCCGGCGAGGAACTGCGCCTTGCTGGCGAAGCGGACCTGCGCCTGGTGATTGCCGAGCGCGTGGGCGGGCGTCTCGTAGAACTGGGCGCGCGTGAGCGCGGTGTTCCTGTAGACGAACACGCGCTCCCACGGCACGAACACGCGATCGAAGACCACGAGGGCGTCCGTCTCGTCGAAGCGCGAGGAGAGGGGGTAGTCGTACACGCTGGGCGCGGTCTCAGCATAGGGGCGGCGCACGATCATGCGCAGTCCGGGGGAGGCCGTGGGCACGCAGAGCGAGAGGGCGTAGCTCTCGTCGCCGGGGCCGAGCGGCACGATCGAGCTCACGAAGATCTCGTTGGAGATGGCGGCCCCCGTGCCGAGCGTCTGGGCGCCCGTGACGACGATGCCGTCGCTCCGCTCCTCGACCACCCCGGCATAGAGGTGCGGGTCCTCCTGCTGGTGCGCCGGCTTCGAGCGGTCGATGTGGGGCGGGATGATGACGTACGCGGTGTAGAGGTCGTGGTCACGAAGGTAGGCGTGGAACCGCACCACGTTGTCGCCGAAGCGCTGACCGTCCCGCGCGAAGAGGTCGGGGCACAGGGCGAAGCCCGTCATGAACCCGGCCACGTGGTCGGGCGAGCGGCCCATCATTCCGAAGGTCGCATCCGCCCAGAGGCGATGCGCCCGCCGGCGCGCCACGAGGTCCTCGGGGGTCCGCGGCATAAGGAACGACATGTTGACGGGCGCGCCCGTGGCCGGGGACGGAAAGGTCATGACCGTCCGGTTCTCCGGCGCCGCCGCGAGGTCGTACAAGCCCGCGATGCTCCGGATCGCGCCCTGCAGCGCCGGGTGCTCGGTGACATCACGCACGCGCTCGCCATGCATGTACACCGTGCGATCATCCCTGAGGCTCGCGATGTACTCCGCCCCCGTCCTCACCATTGATCCGCCCCCTAGCCCCCGAGGTATGCGCGCCGGACGTCGGCATTGTGCAGGAGATCTCTGGCCGCTCCCTCGAGCGCGATGCACCCGCTCTCCATCACGTAGGCGCGGTCGGCCATCTGAAGGGCCAGCGCCGCGTTCTGCTCCACCATCAAGACCGTCACGCCCTGGCGGCGGATCTCGTGGATGACCTGGAACACCGTGGCCACCATGGTCGGCGCCAGCCCCAGCGACGGCTCGTCCAGGAGCAGCAGCTTGGGCGCGGACATGAGGGCGCGGGCGATGGCCAGCATCTGCTGCTCGCCGCCCGAGAGCGTGCCCCCGAGCTGCCCGAGCCGCTCCTGCAATCGCGGAAAGTGGTGGAAGACGCGCTCGAGGTCGCCGGCCCGCGCGCCGTCGCCGCCCCGGACATAGGCGCCCATCTCGAGGTTCTCGAGCACGGTCATCTCCGGGAAGATGCGCCGCCCCTCCGGGCACTGGGCGATGCCTTTCTTGAGCACGGCATGGGCGGGGCGGCCATCGAGGCGCTCGCCGAGAAAGCTGATGCTCCCGGCCGTGGGCCGCAGGAGCCCGGAGATCGCGCGCACGGTGGTGCTCTTGCCCGCGCCGTTGGCGCCCAGCAGGCACACCAGCTCGCCCGCCTCCACGCGGAGGCTCACCCCGTGCAGCACCTCCACGGCCCCATAGGCGACCGAGACGCCGTCAAGAGTGAGCAAAGATCTCTCCCGAGCCCAGGTAGGCGCGGATCACTTCCGGGTGTCTCTGGATCTCCGCGGGTGTGCCCTCGGCGATCTTCTGGCCGTAGTTGAGCACGACGACCCGGTCGCACAGGCCCATCACGAGCTTCATGTCGTGCTCGACGAGGAGCACGGAGAGCCCGCGGCCCCGTATGCCCTCGATCAGGCGCATGAGCCGCTCCGTCTCGACGGCGTTGAGCCCGGCGGCGGGCTCGTCCAGCAGCAGTACCGAAGGGTCGGGGGCGAGCGCGATGGCGAGCCCGAGCAGGCGCTGCTCGCCGCAGGAGAGATTCTTCGCGGCCTGTCATCAGCACCAGCGCTCCGAGGCTCGTCCGCGCGAGCCGATGGCAGGCGGTCAGCACGTTGTCGATGGCCCGCGCCTCGGGGAAGATGCTCGTGCGCTGGAACATGCGGACGAGCCCGCGCTCGGCGATCCGATAGGGCGCCATCGACGTGATGGCGCGCCCGTCGAAGTCGACGCGCCCGGCATCCGGAAGCTGGAAGCCCGTGATCACGTTGAAGGCCGTGGACTTGCCCGCGCCGTTCGGTCCGATCAACGCGAGAATCTCGCCGCGTGTGAGATCGAGGCTCAAGCCCTCGACGGCCGCGAGCCCGCCGAAGCGCACCGTGACGTCCCTGACCGCGAGGGCCGGCCCCGCCATGCCCGCGCCGTCACCGCTGGTCGTGAAGGCGGCGCCGTCGCTCGCCCCCGACGGGGTCCCGGGCTGCTGCGCGCGGCCGCTCAGAAGCGCCCGCAGGTAGAAGACGAGGCCCCGCGGCATGAACATGACCACCAGGAGCAGGATGATGCCGTAGAGGAGCATGCGGTAGAAGACGGCCATCCGGAGCATCTCGGGCACGAAGGTGAAGACGAGCGAGCCCAGGGCGGGCCCGAGCACCATGCCCTGCCCGCCCGCCACGACCATGACGGCCATGGTCACCGTGTTCTGAAAGCCGAAGAGCTCCGGCGACAGGAAGGTGATGTAGTGGGCGTAGAAGCCCCCCGCGGCGCCGGCGAGCACGCACGAGACGACCAGGGCGAGCATCGTGTGCGCGTAGGCGCTGATGCCCGAAGACTCGGCAAGGCTCTCGTTGCTCTGGATGGCCCTCAGCGCGCGCCCGATCCGCGAGCCCAGGAGCCGCGCCGTCAGGTACAGCGTCCCGCCCGCCATGACGGCCATCAGGTAGTAGTAGTCGCGCTTGGACACGAGCGTCAGTCTCTCGGTGCCGAGATTGAAAGGGGGCACGCCGGCCAGGCCCATGGGCCCCTGGGTCAGATCCATCCAGTTGGTGGCCACGAGCCGGATCACCTCGGCGAAGCCCACCGTGACCAGCACGAAGTAGGCGCCGCGGAGCTTGAGGGTGAGCCGGCCGAGCACATAGCCGACCACCCCCGTGAAAGCGGCGGCGACGGGAAGCGACCACAGCGGCGACAGGCCATAGTGCAGGGCGAGCAGGCCCGAAGTATACGCGCCGATGCCGAAGAACGCGGTGTGGCCGAGATTGAGCTGGCCGGCGGCCAGGAGCAGGTTCATGCCCGCGGCCAGGAGGAAGAAGAGACCGGCCATGATCAGCAGGTGGAGGTAGTAGTCGTCCACGCCCAGGAACGGCAGCGCGAGCAGCACCACGGCCACCACGATTCCCCACACCCCTCGGAAATTCATCGGGACACGGTCTTCTTGCCGAACAGACCCTGGGGGCGCCACAGCAGGAGCAGGATGATCAGGACGAAACCGATCGCGTCCTTGTAGCCCGACGAGATGTACCCGGCGCCCAGGCTCTCCGCCACCCCGAGCAGCAGTCCGCCCACGATGGCGCCCAGGAAGTCCCCGAGCCCTCCCATGATGACGACGGCGAAGGACTTGAGGGCGGCCAGGTCTCCCATGGCCGGGTATACCCAGAAGACGGCGCCGAGGAGCGCGCCGGAGGCGCCGGCCAGGGCCGCCCCGAAGGCGAAGGTGAACATGTAGATCTTGTCGACGTCGACGCCCGCGAGGCGGGCCATGTCGGTGTCCTGGAAGGTCGCCCGCATGGCTCGCCCGAGCCGCGTCTTCTGGATGAACAGGTGCGAGCCCACGATGAGGGCGACGGCCATGGCGCCGGCAAAGAGCCGGATGGAGACCACGTGAATGGGCCCGAGGGTGAGGGGCACGGGGGAGAAGACGTGCTTGATCGTCTTCGGCGAAGGATCCCAGAGCAGGATGGCGGCATTCTGGATGATCACCGAGAGAGCGACCATGGCGAGCATGGGGATCTCGATCGGCTGCAATCTGAGCCGCCGCAGCACGAGCCGCTCCACCACCGCCCCCACGAGACCGACCCCGAGCACGGCCAAAAGGCTCGCCACGAAGAAGTTCACGCCCCACAGGCTGAAGAGCGTGAAGAGGAAGAAAGCGCCGAGCATGAAGAACTCGCCGTGGGCGAAGTTGACCACGCGCATGATGCCGAAGATCAGGGTGAGGCCGATCCCCATGAGGGCATAGCCACCGCCCAGGATGAGGCCGTTGACGACGTGCTGGGTCAGCTCAGCGAGCATGGGGTGAAAGCAGGCGGGCGCCCGGTTGGGCGCCCGCCGTGTCTCCAGTCGAGAGGAGCGTCACCGCTACTTGGCGGCGGACATCTCCCACAATTTGGCGCTCGGCGTGATGGCCACCACCGAGTACTTGCCGTCCTTGACCTGGGTCACGATGATATTGCAGTAGCTCTGCCCGTTCTGATCGAACTTGTTGAGCCCGTAGAGACCGCGCGCCTCGAGCGTCTTGAGGGCCGCGTGGATCTTGGCCGCCGTCGGCTCCTTGGCGCTCTCGATGGCCTTGGCGACCACGTTGACCGCGTCGAAGCCGCGCATGCCTTCCACGATCCCGATCCAGGGCAAGCCGCGCTTCTTCCACTCGTCCACGTAGGCCTTGCTCGCCTCGGGATCGCCCGCCATGGCGAAGTCGTAGGGATTGTAGAAGTTGATGAACATCGCGCCCTCGGCCGCGGGGGCGCCCGCGAGCTGGACGATCGAGTCCGGCCAGGCCGAGCCGCCCGTCACGAGCACCTTGACGTTGAGACCCAGCTCCTTCATCTGCTGCAGCATCTTGGCCGCCTTGGGCGCGTCGTCCGTGATCACGACGCTGTCCACGCCCGCGGCCTTGAACTTGGTCAGCTGAGCATAGAAGTCCGTGTCGGCCTGGCCGACGTACTCCACGGCCTCGATGCTGGCGCCGGATGAGGGCGCCCGCGCCGACCGCCTCGAGCTCGCTGGTCGGGCTGATCCGGCTCACGACCTTCTGGCCGGGCGTCTTGGGATCGGTGATCTTGCCAGAGCTCGAGGTCTCCACCACGAGCGGCACGCCGTGCTGGGCGGCCAGCGGCATCATGGCGAGCGTCATGGACGAGCCCCAGGCGCCAATGATGACCGGCACCTTGTCGCGGACGATCAGCTTCTCCGCGGCATTCCGCGTCTCGGCGGGGTCCGACTTGTTGTCCTCGATGATGAGCTCGAGGGGCCGGCCGAGCACGCCGCCCTTGGCATTGACGCGGTCGAGAGCGATCTTGGCGCCGTTCGTGATGTACGACCCGGCCGCCGCGATGGGCCCGGAGAGCGGCTGGATCATGCCGACCTTGATGGGCTCCTTCGACTGTGCCGAGGCCAGGCCAGGCCCGAGAGCGAGGAAACCGGCGAAGGCCGCCAGCACTGCCCACGCGGTGATCTTGGTCTTTCTCATGGAATGCCAACCTCCTTGAAGCGCTGTGGAAAAATGCCGTGGCCTTAGATGCCGAGAGGCCTTAGTTATAGCCGACCGAGTATTGCATAGCAAGAGCCTTGCCTCTGTCGCGGTGAGTGATTCCGGGAGTTTGCGATGCGCCCGCGGCGCGCGTTGCTCAGCAAACGCGCAGCCCGGCTTCACCGAGCGCACGAATCGCGCAGGGAGCGGCTGGGCTTGCGCGTCCTGGCGACGATGGCCTAGCATCGGGTCATGCCGCTGGTCGCCGCGTTCGCCTGCCCGCACACCCCGCAGCTTCTCGTCCGGCCAGAGACCGAGGACCGGGACATGGTCCTCCGCGTTCACGCCGCTTATGGCGAGGTCAAGCAGCTCCTCCAGGCCGCGCGTCCCGACGTCATCTGCGTGGTCGCCGGCGATCACGTCGAGGGCTTCTTCCTCACGGCCGTTCCCGCTCTCGCCGTCTACGTCGGGTCCTCCGTCTCGGGCAAGTTCGACCGCTATCGCTATACCTTCGACGTGCACGAGCCGCTCGCGCGGGCCGTCCTCGAGCAAGGGATCGAGCGCGGCTTCGACCTGGCCTATTCCCAGGACCTCGCCCTCGACTACGCCTTCTTCGTGCCCCTGCACTTCACCATGCCCGAGCCGCGCGTGCCCATCGTTCCCCTCTACGTGAACGTGTATCTGCCTCCCCAGCCGACCCCGGCCCGCTGCTATGCCTGGGGCCAGGCCCTGCGCGCCATCCTGGACGCGCGCCCCGAGCGGGTAGCGCTCATGGCTTCCGGCGGGCTCTCGCACTTCCCCGGCACCGACCAGTACGGCTCGCCCGACTACGACTGGGACCGGCAGATGCTCGACCGGCTGGTCGCGGGACGCGGCGCCGAGACAGCCGCCCTCACCGGCGAGGAGCTCGACAAGGCCGGCAACGTGGAGTTCAGGACCTGGATCACGCTCCTGGGCGCCGTCGGCCCCGCCACGGCGCGCGTGATCTGCTACGAGCCCTCCTGGCATCACGGCAACGCCACGGTGACGTGGCCGGTCGCATGAGCCTCCACTACACCTTCCCGCCCGCCTCGGGCTACCTGCTCAACCGCTGCCTGTACCAGCTCAAGTCCGACGACACCTTCCGTGAGCGCTACCTGAGAGATCCCGAGGGCACTTTGCGGGAAGCCGGCCTCGATCCCGAGCGTATCGTCGCCCTCCGCGCCCTCGACCGCGACAGGCTCCTCGCGCTCGGGGCCCACGCCTATCTCGTCTTCATGGCCTCCCTGCGCCTCAAGATGGCCAGTGCGCCCCAGACCTTCGAGCGGTTCTAGCCGCGTGAAGGATCCGGGCGCACGAGGCGGACGGAATCCGTGAAAGTCAAAGTCGCGATACTTATTGCCCCTCTTGCCGTGTGGCTCCTCGTCGGGGCGCACACGGCTGAGGCACAGCAGCCAATGGGCAAGGTATGGCGCGTCGGTGCCTTGATGTCACTGTACCCGCCCGACGCGGAGGGGCCTCAGGCCTTCCGGCAACATCTGCGAACGCTTGGCTATGTCGAAGGACAGAACCTCGTCATCGAGTGGCGATATTCGCAGGGCCGCAATGACCGTCTGCCCAGTCTGGCGGCAGAGTTGATCAGGCTCAATGTGAATCTCATGGTTGCTGACACGACGCTTGCGGGGCGGGCCGCCATGCGGGCCACCTCGACGATCCCGATCGTCTTGGTAAGCTCTGCGGATGCCGTGGGAGGCGGCCTCGTGTCCAACCTCGGGCGCCCAGGCGGAAACGTCACGGGCCATTCGATCATGCTCGCGGAAACGAGCGTGAAGCGGCTGCAACTCCTCAAGGAGGCGGTGCCGAGGGTCTCGCGCGTGGCCGTGCTGTGGGATCCGGCCACACCATTTCACAGGGCGATGCTGAAAGAGATTGACGCTGCCGCTCCGTCACTACGACTCCAGCCCCTCGCCGTAGCCGTGAAGAGCCGAGACGATCTCGGGCATGCCCTTTCGGAGATCACGAGGAGTCGTGCTGATGCGCTGTTCGTGAGCCAGTTCATGTCTCCCACCGCCCGCCGACAGCTCCTCGATTTCGCGGCCAAGAGCCGCCTGCCCACGATGTTCCTAAACAGAGACTACGTGCCGGCCGGCGGTCTCATGTCGTACGCGCCGAATTTCCCCGAGTTGTTTCGGCAGACCGACGTGTATGTGGACAAGATTCTCAAAGGGGCGAAGCCCGGCGACCTGCCGGTCGAGCAGCCCACGAAGTTCGAGTTGGTGATCAACATGAAGACGGCCAAGGCCCTGGGGCTGACGATCTCGCCGTCAGTGTTGGCGCGAGCCGACGAAGTGATCCAGTGAGATCGGGGTCAGGTCTCACATTCATACAATTGTCGCCGGACCCGCGGAAGGCGCGGGGGTCAGATCTCACATTCATACATTTCCTCCTGAACTTACGCGCGGACATCCACCATCCGCCGAGGTTTGATGTTGGATTGTGAGACCTGACCCCGGCGGCGCGACATGAAGATTCCGCGATTCCTTCGCGTGGTCGGCCTGACAGCGCTGGTGGTCGCGGCCGCCTCACCCGCGCTCGGCCAGGCGCCCAGGGTGGGCGGCTCGATCACCTTGAGGCTGCGCGAGGACTTGCCGCAGGGCTTCGCCATCCACGAGAGCCCGACCATCTCCACCATGTGGCCGGCCATGCCGTGCCTCAGCAACCTGGTGCTCTTCGATCCGCTGAAGCCCACGCACAGCGTGGACAACCTCGTCGGCGAGCTCGCCGAGCGCTGGTCGTGGCAGGAGAACTATCGCAAGCTCGTCTTCTTCCTCCGGAAGGACGTCAAGTGGCACGACGGCAAGCCCTTCACCTCCAGGGACGTCAAGGCCACGTTCGACATGCTCCGGGAGGCGCCGGAGGCTCCCGCCAAGCTGCGTTTCAACCCGCGGAAGGAATGGTGGGCCAACGTCGAGGCGGTGGACGCCATCGATCCCCTCACCGTGGTGTTCCGGCTGAAGCGGCCTCAGCCTTCCCTGCTCCTCATGCTGGCCTCCGGATACACGCCGATCTACGCCGCGCACGTGCCGGCGGCAAGCTACCGAGCGGGCTGCGT
>QHSC01000186.1 GCA_003220345.1 Candidatus Rokuibacteriota bacterium
GGGATCCCGAACTTGCACGATCTGCAGCGGCACGTTCAATGCCTGGCCTGCCACTTCGGTTTCTCTGATGAACTGCGCCGTAGGTCGGTGATCACGATGCGCGAGGACAGCCATACTGACGGCTCGCGGGACGATCACCCTGAGGAGTCCAACCGTTTTCCGGCGAGCTCCGCCATCATTGTCAGCCCGGTCGTGTTTCCGCCCGGCCGCACAAGGCTCGCTACGAGCCCGCTGCCAACTGGATCGGCGATTGCCGTCATGACAACGGGGATCGTCTGGCTCAGGCGCTGAACCGCCAGGATCGCGTCTGTATCCCCTGAGATGATGATGTCTACCGGCAGTCCGACCAACTCGGCCGCGAGGTCGGGGAGCCGGTCTATCTTCCCCTCAGCCCAGCGATACTCGATCGCGATGTTCCGCCCCTCCTCGTAGCCGAGTTCCCGCAGTCGCTTTATGAGGGTCCCCACTGGCCGGGGGCCCGACGGCGGAGGCGAGCCGAGGGTCAGAAAGGCGATTCGGGGACCTTCGTCGCTTGCTGTGCATCAACGACGAGCGGCAGAGCAAGGACCACGGCAACCGTGCTAGCGAGGAACGTGCGACGGTCTATCGACGGGTCCTCTCGCACGCAGTCTGCGACTCCCGCGTGATTGGATAGGGGGCGGGGCATAACCGGGTCGGGTCCATGCAGGAGCCCTCCTTACAGGCTGGGCGGAGTGTAGCAGAGTCGGAACTTCTGCGATTCCTCTATGCCCCAGAGCGGGAGGCGGCAAGAGTCAGGGTGTTCGCGAATTCGCTTTCCCACACTTTTTCCGCTTGACAGCCTTTGCCAGGCGACTTGGTCACGCGGCGGCAGCCCTCGGCAAGAGCCGGCTCAGCGGGCCGCGCACGGTCGCTGCTGCGTAAACAGGCCGGACCGAATCAAAAACCATTTGCGTCTGAGAAATCACTCGTCCCGGAGGCTTCCCGGAGGCTCGAAAATCAGGGGACGCCGAGCTGTCCGCGCATCTGGATGCCGCCGCCGCGCGCCTGCTCGAGCTGATCCGCGCCTTCGACGCCCGCGGCGGCTGGAACACGGGCTTCCGCTCCTGCGCGGCCTGGCTGTCCTGGCGGGTGGGGCTGGATCTGGGCGCGGCCCGGGAACGCGTCCGGGTCGCGCGTGCCCTCGGGACGCTGCCTCTCTTGGCCGAGGCCCTGGCCCGCGGGGAGCTCTCTTATGCCAAGGTCCGCGCACTCACCCGCGTGGCCACGCCGGAGACCGAAGTGCGACTGCTGGGGGTGGGACGCGCCGGGACGGCTGCCCATGTCGAGCGGATCGTACGCGGCTGGCGCTGCGTGGATCGGCGGGCCGAGGCGCGGGAGGCGAAGCACCGGCACACGAGCCGCGCCCTGCGCGTGTATCAGGACGAAGACGGCACGGTGGTCGTCAAAGGGCGGCTCGAGCCAGAGGTGGGAGCGCTGGTCATGCAAGCCCTGGCCGCAGCCCGCGAGAGCCTGTATCAGCGCAGCCGGCAGCGGGCCACCTTCAATGCCGGCGCCGGGAGCGTTTCCGCGGAAACGCCCTCGGCCTCCCAGCAGCAGGCGGATGCCCTGGCCCTGCTTGCGGAGACGGCGCTGCATCAGGGCCTCGATCCCGGCACCCCGGGGGAGCGCTACCAGGTGGTGGTCCACGTCGATGCCGAGGTGCTGGCCGACCCGGAGCAGCCGGGGCAGTCCGTCCTCGAGGGGGGCACGCGCGTTTCCGGGGAAACGTCCCAGCGCCTGGCGTGCGACGCCAGCCGGGTGGTGATGCGCCACGACGGCGAGGGACGCGTCGTGGAGATCGGGGCCCGGACTCGGACGATTCCCCCCGCCTTACGGCGCGCCCTCGAGCATCGGGATCAAGGCTGCCGCTTCCCGGGGTGCCATGGGCGCTTCACCCAGGGGCATCACCTCCGCCACTGGGCGCAGGGCGGCCCGACGACGTTGTCGAACCTCGCGCTGCTCTGCCGCCGGCATCATCGGGCCGTGCACGAGGAGGGCTACCAGGTCGTGCGTTTACCCGACGGCACCCTCCAGTTCCGGCGACCCAACGGCCACCCACTGCCCGAGGTGCCGCCGCCTGCCGCGGTGCCAGCGGATCCCATCAAGGCTCTCCACGAGTCTCATGACACGCAGGGCCTGCATGTCACCGCGCGGACGGGATGTCCGAGTTGGCTCGGGGAGGGACTGAATGTGGGGTGGGCGATCGACGTGTTGCATCCCCTGGCGGCGAGCTCGAGACCACGCGCTCGTTAAGCCTGGTTGGCCGTCGTCTGGCCAGAACGCCGCGAAACGCTGCTACACCACCGCCTTCATCCGCTCTTGTTGAGCCTGCAGGAACTCCGTGATCGGGGTCAGGACCGCGTCGGCGCGATAGAATGCGTCAGCATGATCGAACCCTGGAAACGATACAAAGGTGACGTTGGTCATCTGCTTAACACACGCCTTTACCTGCGGGAAAATACCATCCGCTTCTCCGACATACAGAAAGGACGGCATCTTCAGCGTCGGGAGGATGTCCTCGAGGGACGGCCGATCCTGTTGAGCCGCCGCCAAGGCCAAAAAGTCGTTGGCCAGCAGCTCCGCGCGTCTCTCTGACGGTAGCGCATCGAGAGGGTTTACACCTAGGCGTCCGAACAAGTTCTTGAGAAACGCCTGCGGATCAGAGCCATCGGGCCGGGAGACTCGCAAGGTACGCTCGTACGGTTGTGCACCGCCGATCATGAGGGCGTCGACGCGCTGGGGCGCATACTTCGCCATGCCAAACCCGATCCACCCACCCATGGAATAGCCCCAGAAATGCGCCGTGCGCAGGTTGAGAACATCAAGCACGGCGACGATATCGCTCACATGTCGGGACAGCGTATAGGCGGCGGGGTCGTGGGGTTTGTCACTGTCTCCATGCCCACGAGCATCCACGCGGATAAGTCGGTAAAGCGGTTTCAGCGCGTCGACCTATCCGGCCATCTCCCAGCTCTTCACTTTTTGCGTGAACCCATGTTGAAGGACGAGAGGCGGACCGTCACCGTCGACTTCATAGTGGATACGGATGCCTTCATTCGTCACGTACGGCATCGTCGTTACCTCCAGCGCAGATGAAGGCACCTGCAGACAGGATGGGATAGGAGATCTGGCTGTTCGATCGAATGGCGATAGCCATGCGCACAACGCTCCCCTTTGGTCGTGCGCCCGAACATAGCCGAGTGAGTCGGAGTCCGCAAGGCGCGTCCGACGGGTGACGCACTACTCCAGGTCCAGAGTGCTGCGGGCGAACACCCCCTCGTAAATTGGCCCAGTCCTGAAAGCGCTTGACTAACCGCATGGCGTGCGTCATCGTGCGTTTCCGGCATATGAGCGATCCCGGTCAGCCTCTCGTCGCTGTCATCATGGGCAGCAAGTCCGACTGGGAGACCATGCGCCATGCCGACGAGATCCTCACCCGCTTCGGCGTCGCCCACGAGTGCAAGGTCATGTCCGCCCATCGCACGCCCGCCATGACGACGGAGTACGCGACGGGGGCCGAGGGCCGCGGCATCGAGGTCATCATCGCGGCCGCGGGCGGGGCCGCGCATCTGGCGGGCGTGGTGGCCGCCCACACCATCCTGCCCGTGCTCGGCGTGCCCATCGAGAGCCCGGCGCTGAAGGGTATGGACTCGCTGCTCTCCACCGTGCAGATGCCCGGCGGCATTCCCGTGGGCACCCTGGCCATCGGCAAGCCGGGCGCCATCAACGCGGCGCTGCTCGCCGTGGCCATCCTGGGCGGCCATCGCCCCGATCTCCGAAAACGGCTCCACGAGTTCCGGGAGGAGCAGGAGCGGAAGATCAAGAAGGAAACCCTGCCGTAGCCGGAGCATCTCCCGGCCACTTCGAAGGAGCACGCATGCGCTTCGCGATCTTCACCAGCATGGGCGGCACCACGTGGAACGACGTTCTCGATCTCTGGCGCCACGCGGATCAGCCGGGTGGCTGGGATGCTGCCTGCGTCACCGATCACTTCATGCCGAACACCCCCGACCGGGTCGGCGACATGCTGGAATCCTGGACGGCCCTCGCCGCCCTCGCGGGACTGACCACGCGCATGCGCGTCGGCACCATCGTGTCCGGGAACACCTATCGTCATCCCGCCGTCCTCGCCAAGATGGCCGCCAACATCGACATCATCTCGGGCGGCCGACTCATCTGCGGGATGGGCGCGGGCTGGCAGGAAAACGAGCACCAGGCCTACGGCATCCCCTTCTACACGGTGGGCGAGCGGCTCCAGCGCCTCGACGAGGCCTGCCAGGTCATGAACATGCTGTGGACCCAGGATCGCTCGACCTTCAAGGGGCGCTACTACCAGCTCGACGACGCCCCCTTGATGCCCAAGCCCGTGCAGAAGCCGCGGCCCGAGCTCATGATCGGCGGAGGCGGCGAGAAGGTCACCCTCAAGGTGGCCGCGCGCTGGGCCGATCACTGGAACGTCTGGGGCGGTCCCGACATCCTCGCGCGCAAGGGCAAGATCCTCGAGCAGCATTGCGCCGCCGTCAATCGCGATCCCAAGGCCATCCTGCGCTCGGCCGTCATGGTGCCCGTGATCAGCGAGGACCGCGCCCAGATCGAGAAGGCTCAGCAGACCCTCATGAAGAGGATGGGCCGCGACGAAGCGTCCGCGAAGGACATCCTCCTCGCGGGCAGCGTCGCCCAGATCCAGGACAAGCTGGGCAAGCTGGGCGGGGCGGGGGTGGGGCTGGTCTTCATCCCGACCATGTTCCTGGGCAAGGACGGGCGCGCCGTCCTCGACACGCTCATCGAGAAGGTCGCGCCCGCGCTTCGCAAGGTGTGACCGTGAAGGGCTTCGCCGACTTCGAGCAGTACGACGCCCTCGGCCTCGCCGAGCTCGTGCAGGGCGGCAAGGTTTCTCCGGGCGAGCTCCTCGAGGCCGCCATCGAGCGCGTCGAGGCGCGAAACGGCGCCGTCAACGCCGTGACCATGAAGCTCTACGATCACGGACGCAAGGCCATCGCCGACGGGCTGCCCGACGGACCCTTCAAGGGCGTGCCCTTCCTCCTCAAGGACCTGACGGCATCGCTCGCGGGCGTGCCCATGACGCGGGGCTCGAAGTTCTTCGCGAACTCGCCGCCCGCGCCCGTGGACAGCGAGCACGTCAAGCGTCTCAAGCGGGCGGGGCTCGTCATCTTCGGGCGCACCAATACCTGCGAGCTCGGGCTCTCGCTGACCTGTGAGCCGCAGCTCCACGGGCCGACGAGAAGCCCGTGGGACACCGCCCGCATCTCCGGCGGATCCTCGGGCGGCGCGGCGGCTTCGGTGGGCGCGCGCATGCTGCCCATGGCGCATGGCTCCGACGGCTTCGGGTCCATCCGCGCGCCCGCCTCCTGCTGCGGCCTCGTGGGGCTCAAGCCCTCACGTGGGCGGAATACCATGGCGCCGTATCTCGGCGAGGGGCTGGGCGGCTGCTCCACGGAGCATGCCGTCACGCTGACGGTGCGCGACACCGCGGCGCTCCTCGATGCTACGGCCGGGGCTGGCGCGGGGGATCCGTATGCCGCGCCAGCGCCGTCGCGCCCCTACCTCGAAGAGGTACGGCGCGGGCCGCGTCCGCTCCGCATCGCCTTCACGAGGGTCACCCCGAATGGCGCGCCCGTGGAGGCCGAGTACCTCAAGGCCTTGAGCGAGACCATCGCCCTCTGCAAGAGCCTCGGCCACCATGTCGAGGAGGCTGATCCCGAGATCGACCGCGGGGTAGTGGTGCCGACCTTCCTCACCCTGGCCGCGGCGAACATGGTGGTCAATCTCGCCAGCCATCCGACGGCGGGACGACTCCCGCACAAGGGGGAGATCGAGAACGTGACGTGGGGGACGGCCCAGAAGGGCGAGCAGGTCAGCGGCGCCGACTACGTGCGCGCGACGCAGGCCGCGCATCGGCTGAGCCGGCAGATGGGGGCCTTCCACACCGAGTGGGACGTGCTGCTCACGCCGGGCCTCGGGACGTTGCCGCCCAAGCTCGGCTGGATCGACATGATGATGGACGACGTGGACGAGTACTGGCGCCGCGTCTTCGACTTCTCGCCCTTCACCGTCTGGTTCAACCTGACGGGGCAGCCGGCCGTGGTGCTGCCTCTCGGCCGCACTCCCACGGGCTTTCCCATCTCCGTGCAGCTCGCCGGACGCTATGGCGAGGAGGGGACCATCCTCGCCCTGGGCGCGCAGCTCGAGAAGGCGCGGCCCTGGTTCGACACGAAGCCGCCTATCGCTTCTTGAGCCGCGCGCGCGCCATCTCCCCCAATGTCGACCTGAAGAGCTCGGCATACCCGGGATGGGCGAGAGGCAGCGCCAGGGCCTGCTCGAGGCTCAGCCAGGCCAGGTCGGTGTGCTCGGAGCCGCGCAGTCGAGGCTCGCCGTCTCCCCAGGCCGTGACCACGAAGATGTGATACTGGGCCTCCCCGTGCTCGGCGGGATGCGGCTCGGCCAGCACCGCGATCCTTTCGAATGCCCGCGGCCTGACGCCTATCTCTTCCACGAGCTCCCGGGCGAGCGTGTCGACGGGCGCCTCGTCCCCCTCGCAGTGTCCGCCGATGACGTCCCACACACCTGGATAGAAGTCCCGATCGGCCGCGCGTCTCGCCAGAAGGATCCGGTCGTCGCGAACCAGGAGACCACCGGCACAGATCCTCATCGCTCCCTCAGCGACTCCCCGACCGCCTGCCGACCCGGGCGCGTGCCATCGCAGCCCCGGCGGCCGCATCGATGACGGCGCTGGCGCCGAAGAGAAGGACGAGCAGCCAGAGGGGCGCCCGCGTGGCCATCTTTTCCGTGTACCACCACCACGGCCACAGCCAGGCGCCCACCAGCGCCAGCGCCACGTTGACGGCCACCAGAGCGACTCCGAATTTCAGGACCTGCGATCCCGTGATCTCCACCCCGCGCCGTCGCGCCAGCCGGGCCACGAGCGCGACGCCGCCCACGCACAGCACGAGCGGCGCGACGAGAAAGATGCCGAGAAGAAGCAGAATCGCCGCCACCAGGAGAACACCGCCGGTCACGAGGGCAAGCCAGAGGCCGCCTGCGTTCCTGGCGATGGTGCCGAGCAGGTCGGCGGTGCCGATGACGGCCAGGGCCAAGGCGGGATAGAGCGCGGCGGCGGCAAGCAGCTGGACCGCCGCCACCACGCCCAGGCCGATGGGCACCATGCGCGCTCGCCCTAGGGGCGCAGGCGCTCGTACAGAACGTGGCGGCGGTTCTTCGTGTACGGCCGGACCTGGGCAGGCCAGCGGCCTTGCTCCGCCGCCACGCCCCACGCCGCGCTCGTGAGAACGTCCGGACTCTCGATCTCGTACGTCGCGGTGTAGGTGGGCTCGCTCTCCGCCACGATGGTCTTCTTCTCGCCGCCGAGGAGTAGGGTCAAGGTGGTCTTCTTGAGCCTCACGGCCGCGATCACCCCGGGCACCTTCAGGATGAGAGGCACGTGCTCGGTGTCGTAGACCTCGTTGAAGAGGGCCTCCTTGGCGGGATCGACATCCATGGAGGCGGTGAAGACATAGCGGGTCTGGATGGGCATGGGATGGGTCTCCTCGGGGTCAGCGGTGCACTCGGATCAGCGGTGGCTCTCGGCCTCATCGAGGGGCTCCCAGCCGAGCACCGTGCGCGGGTGCTCGAGGTCACGGTAGCCCCACCGGTTCCGCGACGTGCCGAAGACGATGTCGTAGCGGACGGACGCGGGCGCCGCCACGGCGTGCTCGAGCAGACGCACGATGTCGCGCTGGCTGCACCAGACGGAGAAATCGCGGGCGGACAGCGGCCGGTCCTCGGCATGCACGCGGCCGATGCGCACGCAGATGACGGACAGTCCATGCGCGTCGGCGTAGTGACGGCCGAGCGCCTCGCCCCAGACCTTGCTCACGCCGTACAGGCCCTGGGGCCGGACGGGTGAGAGGTGGGTCAGGATCGGCCACGAGGTCAGCCCCTCGTAGCGGCCGGCCACCAGATCGCTGTACGGCTTGTCCTGCTCGATGGCGCTGATGGTCGCGCCGCTCGAGGCGAAGACCACGCGCTTGACCCCAGTCTTTCGAGCGGCCTCGAGCACGTTGTAGGTGCCCGTGACGTTGTTCTGCAGCATGCGTTCCCACGGAGGGCTCGCGCTCCCCAGGGCCGCCGCCAAATGCACGACGGTGTCCACGCCCGCAAAAGCGGGCTCGATGGCCCCCAGGTCCCCGATATCGGCACGGTGGCACGGCAGGCCCTCGACGGCGCTCCGGTTGAGCGCGCGAAGATCGTAGCGCCCCTCCATCTCTTTTCGGAGCGCGCGGCCGATGAGGCCGCTCATTCCGGTCACGAGCACCGAGCGCGCCATCTAGCGGATCGCGGAGTGGACGTGGTTCGAGACGATATCTATCCGCTGGCTGTGCCAGGGATCGGGCACGCGGCTGTTGGTGAGATACGAGAAGGACACGCCCGAGTCGGGATCCGCCCAGCAATAGGAGGAGCCGACGCCGCCGTGGCCGAAGACGCGAGGCGAGGCGAGGGATCCCAGCCCGCGAATGGTGTCCGTGGTCCCCCGCGAGTGCGGGCCGAGCCCGCGGTGCATGGGCATGCCCATGAAGCCGTCGATCCGGTCTCCGGTGAAGTTGCGCGTGACGTAGGCGACCATGCGCGGGGAGAGCAGCCGCACGCCGTTGAGGACGCCGCCGTGGGCCATCATCTGATAGAAGGCGGCCATGGCCCGCGCGGTCCCGTAGCCTCCGCCGCCCGGCGAACCGGCGCGGCGGAACTCGGCGTTGTTCTCGTCGGCGCGCTTCACCTGGCGCCCCCCGTCGCTCGCGGGCTCATGGATGTCCGCGGCGCGGCCCTGCTGGGCGTCGGGCAGGCCGACGAAGAGCTCGTTGCCGAGCCCGAGCGGCTCCGTCACGTTGGCGCGAATGAAGTCGCGGTAGTCGGTCTTGGTCACCGCCTCGATCAGGGCCGCGGCCGTCCAGTGCGCGGTGAGCCCGTGATAGTGCACGCGCGAACCCGGCGTCCACTCGAGCGAGAACCCGCAGACGGTCTGGCGCAGGAGATCATGATCCTCCCACACGGCCTTGGGCACCTGCGCGTTGGGGAAGCCTGCCTGGTGGGTCAGCAGCTGGATCACCGTGATATCGCCCTTGGCATTCTGCTCGAAGCCCGGCAGGTGCTCGGCCACGCGATCCGTGAAGGAGAGCGCGCCCCGCTCGACGAGAAGCCACACGGCGCATGCCGTGATCACCTTCGTGTTCGAGTACAGCAGCCAGAGGGTGTCCTCCGACGCCGTGGCCCGCGCCGGATCGATGCGCGCGTCGCCGATCGTCTCGAAGAGGGCCAGCTTTCCGTGCCGGGCCACCGCGAGCTGGGCACCCGGATAGCGTCCTTCGGCGATGTGGCGCGTGACGGTCTCGAGCAGGCGCTCGAGGCTCTTGGGATCGAGATCGAGCGAGGCGGGCGTGGCACGGTCGAGCGAGACGGGCATGACGGGCTCCTCCTCAGGGCTGTTGGGTGTTCCGCCAGTGGGCGGCGATCTCCGCGAGGGGCGCGGTCCAGACGCGGGGGGTGTGTTTCACGTGATCGAGCACCTCGCGCAGGCAGGCGAGGCGCGAGGGACGGCCGATGATCTGCGGATGAAAGGTGAAGTTGGTGACGCCGTGCGCCTCCGTGATGCCGTCGAACTCCGTCAGCCATCCCTGCAGCACCGGTCCCGGCGCCTGGATGCTCCGCTGCCCCGTGAACATGAAGAAGGGCGCGTCGTCCAGCACCCACGACACGGGAATCTCCACGAGGGCGCGACCGTGAGCTTCGGGATGCCGGTACGGCACGAGCCGGTCCATCATGTTCGACGAGTACTCGAAGCCGTGCTTGGCCGCGAGGTCGAGCGAGCACGCGGAGAGCTGCCAGGCGGGAGCGCGCCATCCCACGGGACGACGACCGCAGAGCGGCGTCAGCGTCTCCAGGCTCTTGGTGAGGATTGCCTCTTCTTGTTTGGGATCGAGATCGGAGACTCGCTCGTGCTCGTCACCGTGGCAGCCGACCTCGTGGCCGGCCTTCGCGATGGCGCGCACGGCCTCCGGGTAGTGCGAGGCGACCCAGGCGGGGATGAAGAAGGACGCGCGCACCTCCGCCTTCTCGAGCATGGCGAGAATGCGTGGCAGCGCCTCCACGGGACCAAAGCGCCCCTGGGACAGCGTCACCGGCTCGTGGACCCCACGGGCCATCCACAAGGTCTCGGCGTCGAGGTCGAAGGTGAAGGCGCAGGCGGCGCGCGAGTCGCCGGGCCAGCGCGGAAGAGTCTCGGCCGCGGTCATGGGGCCTTGACTCTAGCTCAGACGGCGCCCGGGAGCCACCCCCACACGGACCCGAAGTTTGACCTCTTTATGGTCCTCTGGCACGATCGACCCGATGATCTCGGAGGGCTTGATGAACGGCACGACTCGCTTCGTCGTTCTCGTGCTGCCCATCGCCCTCGCGAGCGGATGTGTCACGACGGGTTCCGCTCCCGCGCCGACCGCGGTCGCCGCCACGCCTTCGCCGCCCGCGACCACGAGCGATTCGGCGCCGCCCGCCGCCGCCGATCCCGCGCGGCTCCTCGATCTCGGCCGCGCGCTCCTCGCGCGCGGCGAGATGGTGGCGGCGACCATGGCGCTGCGCGAGGCGCTTCACCTCAAGCCCGACCTCGCCGAGGCGCGCGCGAGCCTCGGCCTGGCCCTCTACGCGATGGGCGACCTCGATGCAGCCGTGGAGGAATTGCGCGGGCTACTGCGCGTGCGCCCGGATCTGGCCGAGGCGCGGCTGACCCTGGCCGCCGCGCTCGTGGCCCGCCAGGACTGGCCCGCCGCGCGCGCCGAGCTGGAGACGGCACTGGCCGCCTCGCCCGACCTCCTCCAGGCCCAGTACACGCTCGGCGTCGTGCGCTACGCCCAGGGCGATCTCACCGGGGCCATCGAGGCCTACCGTCGCGTTCTCGCGCGCGAGCCCAGGGCTATCGACGCCCGTTACAACCTGGCGCTCGTGCTGAAGCTGGCGCGTCGCGACGTCGAGGCGACGCCCGAGTTTCTCGCCGCCGCGGAGGCGGGCCTGCCCCGCGCCCAGTACTTCGCGGGCGCCGCCTACGCGACGGGCGTGGGCGTCCCGCGCGATCTCGTGGCCGCCATCGCCTGGTGGACGCGGGCGGCGGAGCAGGGCGTGACGCAGGCGGAGGAGGGGCTCGCCCAGCTGCGCCAGTCCGCGTCGGGACGGGCGCGCCGCCCGCCCGCCGACCGCCAGGCCGTCGAGCAGGCCTTCGGCGAGTACCGGGCGCGCCTCTGGAACGACTATCCCGACATCGCGCGCCAGGGCGACGAGCCGCTCGGCGCCGCCCTCCTGCGCCAGGGCCGCGCGCGCGAGGCCGTGCCCGTCCTGATCCGCGAGGCGGCTGCGCTGAGCGAGCCCGCCCAGCGGATGCTCGAGACGCTCTACGACCAGGGGATCGAGGGCCAGCTGCCCGCGCACGACGCGCGGATCCTCACCTACCTCAAGAGCGCGGCCGCCGAGGGGCGGTCGCGCCCGCGCCCGTAGTCACCAGCGGGGCGACCACGAGGACGCTCGGCCGAGCCGCCGCGCTCGCGGGCGGAGCCACGCTCGTGGCCGCGGCGATCTCACTCTGGGGCGGCGCCGCCGTCACCGCGCTGGACTGGTCGGTGTACGACCGCTGGCTCCGCGGGCGCGCCGTCCTTCCCGACACGCCGGCCCTCGTGGTCGTCGTGCGCGATCCCGCGAGCGAGGCGCGCTTCGGGGCCGGGGCCTGGGACCGCGCCGTCATCGCTCGGGTCGTGGTCGCGCTCGGTCGCGCCGGCGCCGCCGTCGTCGGCCTCGACGTGCCGCTCGGCCAGCCGAGCGCGCCGGGGCGCGGCGGCGCCTCGAGCGACGCGCTGCTCGCTCAAGCCGCGCAAACCGTGGACGTCGTCTCAGTCCTGGTCTCCGGCGTCCCACCCACGTCGTCGGTGGCGCCGCTCCCCCCGGACGCGAAGATCGGCCACACCGTCGCCGATCCCGACGCTGATGGCGTCGTGCGTGCCGTGCCGCCCTGGGTCCAGTCCGGCGAGCGGTCGGTCCCCGCCTTCGGCCTGGCCCTGGTGGCCGCGTTGACCGGCACGCCCGCCACCCAGATCCGGGTGCCCGTGGACTCCCACGGGCGTGCGCTCGTGGATTTCGCGGGCGGCGCCGTCCCCGCCGGCGTCCGCGTGGTGTCCTTCCTCGACGTCTGGACGCTCATGGAGCAGTTCCATGCCGACCCACTTCCCACGCTGGTCGGCGACAAGGCGGTGCTCGTCCTCGCGGAGCCCGCGCGCGCCGCCCTGCGTACGCCCGTCGGCGAGATGTCGCCGATGGCGATCCAGACCCATTTCGCCCGAGGGCTGCTCGCCGGCTCTCGGCTGCGGGAGGCTTCGCCGCTGGTCACGGCAGCGACCGCGCTCGGGCTGGCCGCACTCGCGGCATGGCTCCTGCTCTCCGCGCGATGGTGGACGGCCCTCGTGGGTGTTGCGCTGATCGCGAGCGGCTACGCGCTGGCCCTCCAGGTCGCCCTCGTGAAGGCGGGGCTCGCGCTCCCCATCGTGACGCCGCTTGCCGCCATCGCGCTGGCATCGCTGGGCGCGCTCGTGACCCGCCACGTCGTCTCGGGCGCGCGCATCCGGAGGCTCGAGGACGCGAACGCGCAGGCCCGCGAAGCCCTCATGCGCCACGAGTCGGCCGTGGAAGATCTTGAGGAGGACCTCGAGGCCGCGCGCTCGGCGGTGGCCCGGTCCACAGGCGCCGAGCGAGATCTCGGGCGTGCCGCCGACGCCCTGCGCGAGCAGCTGGCGGAGGCGCGGCGCCAGGAGGAGGCGACGCGGGAGCGGCTCGAGTCGCTCGAGCGCGAGCTGTCCGGGCTGCGCGCTGCGGATCCGCGCGCGGGCGCGTCGACGGACGCGGAGCAGGACGCGCTGCGCCGCGCGTGCGAGGAGGCAGGCATCCTCACCCGCGATGCCGCCGTGCTCGCGGTCTTTCATGACCTGGAGCGCGCGGCGCGCTCGTCCCTCCCCATCCTGATCACCGGCGAGCCGGGCACGGGCAAGGAGCTGTTCGCCCGGGCAGCCCACCGGCTGAGCGCGCGCGCGGCCCGGCCCTTCGTCGCGGTGAACATGGCCGCCGTTCCCGCGGAGCTCTTCGAGGGCGAGCTCTTCGGCCACGTCAAGGGCGCCTTCACGGGCGCGGTGACGGATCGCCGGGGCTACTTCGAGCAGGCCGACGGCGGCACGATCTTCCTCGACGAGATCGGCGAGCTGCGCGCCGACCAGCAGAGCAAGCTGCTGCGCGTCCTCCAGGAAAAGGTCTTCCACAAGGTCGGGGCGGCACGGCCGACGCGCGTGGACGTGCGCGTGGTCGCCGCGAGCAACCGCGACCTCGAGCGTGGCGTCGCGGAGGGCTGGTTCCGGGAGGACCTGTGGTTCCGCCTCAAGGGTCTCGTGCTCTGGCTGCCTCCCCTCCGCGCCCGGCCCGACGACGTGCCGCTGCTCGCCTCGCAGATCACCGTCGACGCCGCCGTCGAGCTCGGCCGGCCGGGCGTGGCGCTCTCCGAGGACGCCATGGCCGCCCTTCGGAGCCACGCCTGGCCCGGCAACGTCCGCGAGCTGCAGAACTGTCTGCGCCAGGCGGTCGCCCTGGCCGCGGGACCGCTCCTCAAGCGAGAAGACCTGAGATTGCCCGCGCCGGAGCGGCGCGGCGTCGTCGAGGCCGCGGCCGAGACGGGCGATGCCGCCGTCCTCGCCAGCCTGAGGCGCCACGGCTTCGACATGCAGGCGACCGCGAGAGAGCTCGGATGGGACCGGAGCACGGTCACCCAGCGGCTCAAGGGACTGGGTTTTCGCGCGCTGGTGGAGGCTGGGGGGGATCGGGCCCGCGCCGCCCTGGACCTCGCCGGCGACCCGCAGCTCGCCCGGGCCGTCGAGCTCAAGCTCCGCGAGTACCACGAGCACCTGCTCCGCTCCGTGGCCGGGTTCGATACCGCCGAGGCCGCCGTCGCGGCGTCGCGACGCCGCTTCAAGAACCTTCTCCGGCGTCTGACTTCGCCAGCCTGACGCGGGACCCGTGCGGGGATGCGGGGACGGCCCCGCATCTCCCACCCCCCCGCCTGAGCCCAAGTGCGCGTCACCATGAGCGCTCCGTCCATTCACTGCACTGGCGCGGCCCTTGCGATGCTGACCCGCCGGGCGCGGCACCCGCGAGGGCGGGCCGGCCGGCGCCGACAGTGAACCCGAGCGACGGAGAGGGCTATGACGAACGAGCAGGAAACGCGCACAGGCGGCGGGCTTTTCAAAGAGCTGGTGATCATGTTCGGGCTGATCGGGCTTCTCGTGACGTTGCTGACCGGGGTGGGCGCCCTCTACTGGATGCAGAGCCAGCCGGGAACGGCCGCGGCGGGGACGCCGGCCACGGCCCGGCCGGCCGAGTCCGCGAGGCTGAAGACGACAGCGCCGGCTCCCGATGTTCCGGTGCTTCACGCGGACGTGTACTTCGACTTCAAGAGCGTGCGGCTCAGCGCCGACGCCGCTCGGATGCTCCAGGACAACGCCGCGGTGATGACGCGCACGGAGGCGTGGGCCGTCCTCGTCACCGGCTATGCCGACCACCAGGGCCCGCCCGCCTACAACCGGAGCCTGGCTCAGCGCCGGGCGGAGGCGGTCAAGCAGTTCCTGGTCGAGCTGGGCGTGCCCGAGACGTCGGTCAAGGCCGTTGCTGTCGGCCAGGAGGCAACCCTCTGTGACGATCCGAGGAAGGAGTGCCAGCAGCTCAATCGTCGCGTCCACCTCGAGATCCGGAACCTCGGCCCCGTGGCCCAGATGAAGGTCGGCCCGAAAAGCGATGAAGTCGCGAAGCCGTAGGCTCGGCATAGCGGCGGCTGTGATCCTCGTGCTCCTGGCGGGCGGCATTCTCGCCGTCCGCCGGGGGTAGTGATGCTGTACTCTGCTCGCCCATGGCGCCCCCGCCTTCGGGGGCGCAAGACTGACCCTCACCGACTGCCGAGGAGATCTCGCATGGCCGTTCGACTCGAGCGACAGGACATGGTGGCCACGATCGTGATCGATAGGCCTGAAGCGCGGAACGCTGTGGACGGGGATGCTGCCCGCGCGCTCGTGGCGGCCTTCCGAGAGTTCGAGGCCGACGACGGCCTGCGCGTGGCGGTGCTCTGGGGCGCCGGGGGAACCTTCTGCGCGGGCGCCGACCTCAAGACCCGCGGCACCGGGCGTGGTCTCCGCCTGGCTCCGGACGGCGACGGACCGATGGGCCCGACGCGCATGGCCTTCACGAAGCCCGTGATCGCCGCCGTCGAGGGCTACGCGGTCGCGGGGGGTCTCGAGCTGGCGCTGATGTGCGACCTGCGGGTGGCCGACGAGACGGCGATCTTCGGCGTCTTCTGCCGGCGGTGGGGCGTGCCGCTGCTCGACGGCGGGACCGTACGGCTCCCGCACCTGATCGGGCTCTCGCGAGCTCTCGACATGATCCTGACGGGACGGCCCGTCGAGGCCCGCGAGGCTCTCGCCTTCGGACTCGCCAACCGCGTGGTGCCCGTGGGCCGGGCGCGTGAAGAGGCGGAGGCTCTGGCGCGGACCATCGCGGCCTTCCCCCCGCGCTGCGTGCGGAGCGATCGACGCTCGGCATGGGAAGGCGTCGGCCTGTCTCTTCCCGCCGCGCTCGCCCACGAGTTCGCCCTCGGCAAAGCCACCCACGATTCGGGGGAGAGCCGGGAGGGGGCGCGGCGCTTCGCCGAGGGCGCGGGCCGGCACGGCCAGTTCTGATCACGAGCGGTCTCTCGCCCGGCGCCGGTTGACACTTTTCATGGCCGGGGCTAGGGTGAGCAACCACTCGAAAAGGAGACCGCCATGCCGATCATCAAAGGCTTCGAGCTGCTGACGAATCTTCCCGAGGAGAAGCTGACGGACCAGATCACCCGGCGCGTGCTGGCGGGAGACAAGGAAATGATCGTGTGGTGGTCGATGAAGGCGGGCGCCCATGCCGCGGCGCACTCCCACCCGCACGAGCAGTCGTTCTGGGTCCTCTCCGGCCGTATGGACTTCCGGATCGGCGCCGAGCGACGGATGTGCGGGCCTGGAGCCGTCGCGGTCATTCCCGGCGGCGTCGAGCACGAGGCGTGGTTTCCCGAGGACACCGAAGTGATCGACGTGTTCGCGCCGCCCCGCGAAGATTTCCTCACCGGCGCGCCGCCCGCGTACATGCGGAGGGGCTAGCGCGCGGGGAAGCTCCGGTCGCCCCGTCGTCCGTCTGCCGAGCCATGACCGCGATGGGCAAGATCGCCGTGGTGGCCGTCTTCTCGGTGGTGAGCCTCGTGCTGAGCCTGCTTCTCTCCGGGCGGATGCTCGTCAGACTTCCCGCGGATTATTTCACCTCGCGGCTCCGGCCGCCCCCGACGAGTCTCTGGGCCAAGGTGGGATGGAATCTCCTCGGCGGAGCGCTGGTCATCGTCGGCATCGCTCTGTCCATCCCCGGTATTCCCGGCCAGGGCGTGCTGACGATTCTCGCTGGTCTGATCCTCATGGATTTCCCGGGCAAGCGCCGCTTGCTCCTGGCCGCGCTTCGCCGTGGGCCGGTGCGGGCGGTGGTCGACCGCCTGCGCGCGCGGCGCGGCCGCCCGCCGCTGGAGATTCCGCCGGACCCGTGACCCGACGCGCCGCCCGGGCGGGGCGCAACCTTGGCAAGTAGGCTATCCTGTGACCGCGCCGTCATGCGAACTCCCTACGTACCCGCTCGCGTTCGACGGATTCTGTGCGTCTATCCGCGCTACGCCAAGTCGTTCGGGACGTTTCAGTACTCGTATCCGTTCTTCGGGGGACGCGTCCGCGCGTTCATGCCGCCGCAGGGGCTTCTCACCGTGGCCGCCTATCTCCCCGAGTCATGGCCAGTGCGCTTCGTGGACGAGAACGCGCGCGCTGCCACCACAAGCGACTTCCGGTGGGCCGACGCGGTCTTCGTGTCGGGCATGCACATCCAGCGCGGCCACATCAACGACGTGATCGCGCGGGCGCATGCGCAGGGCCGGCCCGTGGCGGTGGGGGGGCCCTCGCCGTCCGGCTGCCCCGAGTACTATCCCGAGGCCGACATGCTGCATCTGGGCGAGCTGGGCGACGGCACCGACCGGCTCCTCGAGTACCTCGACACCCACGACGGCCGCCCGCCGCGTCAGATCCGCTTCGAGACGGTGGAGCGGCTGCCCATGGCGGACTTTCCCGTGCCCGCGTACTCCCTCATCTGGCTGCGACAGTACTTCATCGCGAGCATCCAGTTCTCGAGCGGCTGCCCGTACGCGTGCGAGTTCTGCGACATTCCCGGGCTGTACGGCCGCAATCCGCGGCTCAAGACGCCGGAGCAGGTTCTGCGCGAGCTGGACGAGATCGTGGCGGCCGGCGCGGTCTCCGTCTACTTCGTGGACGACAACTTCATCGCGAATCAAAAGGCCGCCCAGGAGCTCCTGCCGCACCTGATCGAGTGGCAGGCCCGCAATCGCTATCCGCTCCGTTTCGCCTGCGAGGCGACCCTCAACATCGCCAAGAACGAGCGGGTGCTCGCCCTCATGCGCTCGGCGGGCTTCAACACGGTGTTCTGCGGGATCGAGACGCCCGAGCCCCATGCCCTGCGGGCCATCTCCAAGGACCAGAATCTCCGCATGCCGATGCTGGAGGCCGTGCAGCGTCTCAATGCGCACGGGCTGGAGGTGGTCGCCGGTATCATCCTGGGCCTGGACACCGACGGGCCCGAGACGGCGGACCACATCCTCGACTTCATCGGCGCCTCCCAGATCCCCGTGCTGACGATCAATATCCTCTACGCCCTGCCCAAGACCCCGCTGTGGGGGCGGCTCGAGCGGGAAGGGCGGCTGTCCTTCGACGGGCATCGCGAGTCCAATGTCGTGTTCCTGCAGCCGTACGACGCGGTGGTGGCGGCGTGGAAGCGGTGCATCGCCGAAGCGTATACCCCGGAGGCGATCTATCGGCGTTTCGCTCACCAGACCGTACACACCTTCCCGCACCGTGGCGATTTCCCCGTGAGCCCGCACCGCGCCTCATGGCGGAACGTGATCAGAGGCTTCGCCATCCTCGGCCGGGTGATCTGGCGGGTGGGGGTTTGCAGCAACTATCGGCGCACCTTCTGGCGCATGGCCGGCCCCGCCCTTCGGCGAGGACAGATCGAGGAGGTGATCCACCTGGCCGTGGTCAGTCACCACCTCATCCGCTTCACCCGGGATTGCCTCGAGGGAGCGGGGGAATCGTCGTTCTATTCGCCGTCCGTGACATCCGCTCCCACGTCTACGCGGTCGGTCACTGCCGTCTGACCTTGGGACTCCTCGGTCACGCCCTGACCCTGAAGGTCGGCCTCCTCTTCTTCTGGACCACCTGGCTCGCCATCGTCTTCCTCACCAACCTGTGCAGCGGGCTGAAGGCCCTGGGCGTGCTGCCGGACACCTGGAAGTTCGCCTCTCAAAACTTTCGCGCCGTGGCGGGCGCCACCGCCATCTATCACGCCCCCCGCTGGGTTCCCGCGCTCTTGTTCACGGGCGTGATCGTGTGGCAGCTCGTGGCCGTCCTGTTCTTCGGCTGGGCGTTCGTGTCGTCCGTCCAGGCGGGCCGCCTCGCGTGGGCGCCCATCCACGCCGCCTTCGCGACGGCCCTGGCTCTGTGGGCGGCCTTCATGGTCACCGATGAGATCTGCAAGCAGTACGACACCCAGAGCTCGCACGTGTCGCTCTTCACGGCGCAGCTCCTGACCCTGGTGAGCTTGCACCTGCTGCCTTCCTGACGCGGGCACAGGGCCAACTTGCCCCAGTGCCCGCGCTCAAACTGAGCCACCACGGAGGTGACGCGTGGTTTGACCCTGCGGGGTCGTTCTGGCAGGATCGGCGCCGTGACCGAAGACCCCGGGCAAGGTGACAATCCATTCCGCGTCTTCACGGAGGTTAGACGCTCATGAAGATCCTCTACACGCCGCTCATGATCGTGCCGTCGCTGGATCCCGCCCAGCGGGCGGCTATTCTGGAGGCGGCCGGTCCTGATACCACGCTCGTGGAGACCAAGGACGCGGCCCGCCAGCGCGCGGAGATCGTCGACACCGACGTGCTCTTCGGGCGCGTCTCCAACGACACCTTCCTGCTGAACCGGCGCCTGCGCTACTACCACTCGATCGGGGCGGGGGTGGACGCCATCCTCACTCCCGAGCTGGTCCAGAGCGACGTCGTCCTGGCCAGCGAGAAGGGCGGCGTGGGCATCCACCTCGCCGAGCACGCCCTCGCCCTCCTCCTGAGCCTCACCCGCGGCCTGCACACGGCGATCCGCCAGCCCGACTATGCCCTGCGCGAGCCCATCCGCCTCGAGCAGCGCGAGCTCTACGAGGCGACCATGGGCATCGTGGGGTTCGGAGGCACGGGCCGCGAGGTGGCCCGCCGCGCGCTCGCCTTCGGCATGCGCGTGCTCGCCGTGGACATCGAGGACGTGCCGCCCGAGCCGGGCGTGGAAGCGGTCTGGAAGCCCGACCGGCTCTACGAGATGCTCGGGCGCTCTGACGTGGTGGTCATCGCGCTGCCCCTGACCAAGGCCACGCGGCACCTCTTCACGCGCGATCTCTTCCGGCGCATGCGGCCCACGGGCATTCTCGTCAACGTCACGCGCGGCGAGATCATCTACGGCGACGATCTCCTCGCCGCCCTCGACGAGGGGCTCCTGTGGGGCGCCGGCCTCGACGTCACCGATCCCGAGCCCCTGCCCAAGGGCCACCGGCTCTGGACCCATCCGCGCGTGATCGTGACGCCCCACACGGCGGGCGGCTCCCCGCGCCGGGCCGGGCGCGTGATCGAGACGTTCATCGAGAACCTCCGACGCCTGCGGACGGGCGAGCCGCTCCTCGCCCTCATCGACAAGGAGAAAGGCTACTGAGCGCCTGCTCGCCCCTGCGTCGACCCACGATCCGGCAGATGCTCGTTCTCCTCGTGGCGGCCACGCTCGTCGCGGGCAGCGGCACCCTCGCGCCCTCGCCCGGTGGGGGCCCCGTCATTTCTAAGCTCACCATCGAGCCCCCCGTGGCGGCCCCCAACGGCCCCGCCCGGATTCGCTTCGAGTTCCGGAGCGCGCAAGGGGGGCTCCGGGACGCCACCTTGCTGGCCAAGCCCGCGGGATCGTCCTGGCGCCGGTCCGCGCTGGAAGAATCCATCAACCGCGCCATTGCCGCGCTCGGCTCCTCGCCCGACGGCGTGGTCGAGGCTTCCGCGCGACACCAGGGCAGCTACACGCGCGAGCAGCACGGAACCACGAATCTCTACGAGCTTCAGGTCACCGACAAAGCTGGACGCAAGAGCAACGCGCTCACGGTTGCCCTCGAGGTCCGGCTCTGACCGTTCCGCCATTGCCCTCCCTTCCGCCGTCCTGATAGGCTACGCGCGTGCCTGACGGGGAGCGCGATCGCGAGTCGGAGGTGTCGGCCAGCGCCATCAGGCAGCTGATCCGCTCCGTCCGCGCCCACCTGACCCTCTCTCGCTTTCAGGCCATCGTCGGCATCACGGCGGGCTTCATCTCGATCAGCGTCGGCCTCTACTCCTATTTCCACATGCGTCCCGCGACCACGGTGGCGGGCGAGGTGGTGGCCGTCGTCCAGGATGCGCGGACGGGCCGGCCGGTGACGGACGCCTTCGTGGAGGTGCTGACACTGAAGAACGCGGTGGTGACCACGCTGACTCCCGGAACCGAGGGGCGGGCCCGGGGCAAGCTGAAGGAGGGAACCTACCGACTGCGGGTCACCCACCCACGCTTCGTCGCCGAGGTGCGCCAGGTGGAGATCGTGGCCGGCCAGATCTCGGAGGTGCGCTTGAAGCTCGCCCAGGCCGCGGCCCCCAGGGCGAGCCCGGTCGACGAGGCCGTGGGTGCCGTCAAGAAGATCCTCAAGTGACCGGCCGCCACGCCATGCCATGGTTCCGGGCGACCCTCCATCAGCTGTGGACGGCCGAGGGTCAGAGCCGCGCGTCCAGGAGCGTGGAAGTCTTCGGCTGGCTCATCTCGGCTGAAGCGGTCGTCATCGTGCTCGCGCCGCACGTCGCTGCCTCGGTGCTCCCCCTTCCCGCGCTCGTCGAACAGAGTGTGAACTATCTCCGGCTGGCCGGGGTCCTCGCGGGAGGGCTGGGGATGCTCTACGTGGTCAGCGGACGCCTGAACGCGGAAGGCTTCGTTTTCGCCTCGCTGCTCGAGCGGTCTCTCATGATCCCGGTGGTGGCGGTCCTCTGGTCCATGAGCCT
>QHSC01000368.1 GCA_003220345.1 Candidatus Rokuibacteriota bacterium
GACGACCCGCGGAGTATTCTCGCCAAGGGGCAGTACATCACCGACGCCTTCGACGAATCGAAGGCGGTCGACTTCACCCTCCAGCCCGGCGAGATGGTGATGTTCGACAATTCGCTCGTCCACGGCTCCGGCACCAACTTCGGTCCCGACCGCCGCTTCCTGCTCCTGGTGGAGATGTTCCCGACCTGGGCCAAGCCTCCGCGGGTGCGCCAGCCCGCCATGCTCCTGCGCGGCACCGACACCACCGGCAACTTCGACGACGAGCCCCGGCCCGACGCCGAGTGGTCCGAGACCGCCCTGGACAACTGGGCCGCCGTCGTCAACTCCCGCGCCAAGCTCATCTTCGAGGACAGCCGCATCGGCCCCAGCGAGGCCTACGGGGGCAAGCGCCCCGCGACGTGAGATGGGGAGCTACCTCGACCCTGTTGCCGATCGGTCACAATGAAGACTTGGTAGCGTGGAGAGCGAGATGCTTGCGATTTCAGCGACCGACGAATGGCGAGCCGCGCACCCTGGAGCGACTATTGGCTTGCTGGAACTGTCAGGTGTGGAGAACACGCGCCCGTCGTCCCGGGTGAATGAGCGCAAACGCGAAATCGAAGCGGGCTTGCGGGAACGCTACAAAGGTTTCACTCGGAAGGATTTCTTGGCGCTTCCCGTGATGGCCGAATACGACCGGTACTACACGCGCTTCAACAAGACCTATCACGTGCAGCTCCAACTCGAGTCGATCGTCCTGAAGGGAAAGCACCTTCCGGATGTGTCGCCGGCGGTTGATGCGAACTTCATGGCTGAAGTCGAGACGTTGATCCTGACGGCTGGCCATGACAGCCAGAAGCTGCGCGGACCGATCGTGATTGATGTCTCTGGCGAAAGCGAACAGATGACGCTGATGAATGGAGCTCCCAAAGCCATTCGGTCAGGCGACATGATCATGCGAGATGCGGACGGAATCTGTTGTTCGATCATCTATGGGCAAGATGCTCGGTCGCCGATTTCCCCGGAGACTTCCCGTGTTCTCTACGTTGCCTACGCGCCCGCGGGTATCGCAGCGGACACAGTCGAAGGTCAACTCCGGGGGATTGAAGAGAATCTCCGTCTGTTCTCTGCGGCTGTCGTAGTGGAGCAACATCGCCTCCTCACCACCTGAAATCAGGAAGGCCTGGGAGATTCCGATGCATTACTTGATGCTCCGCAACATCGAAGCCTTGCGAGCGTTCGATGCTGCGGATTGGACGCGTCGGGGCGAGCAGGAAGGTGTTGGTGCCATCGTGCTCTGCGACATTCCGGCGATGATGGGGGAGCACGACGCATCCCACCGAGAAGAAATCGAAGAGTGGAAGCGAGCCAGGCACGACGGGTAAGCGACGCGACTCGGTTCGGGATGGACGTGCCGCGAGATGAACATGCGCGACTGGCTGAACGAGACGGAGCGGGAGATCAGTCATCTCGGCTAGAATGTCGACCCGCGCCTGTGAGCGAGCCGCTTCAAGGCCGCTTGCCATGGCGATTGGGTCTCCACCGGCCGGCGGTCTGAGCAGGAGGCGTGGCGATGGCAGGCGACGAGCGCGTGATTGAGCGCATTCCCGGCTACTGCGCGCTGTGCATCTCGCGGTGTGGCTCGATCGCCGTCGTCGAGGACGGCCGCTTCGTCGCGCTGGAGCCAGATCCCACTCACCCGACCGGCCAGGCGCTCTGCGCGAAGGGGCGGGCCGCGCCCGAGCTCGTCTACCACGGGGACCGCCTGCTCTATCCGCTCAAGCGAACGCGCCCGAAGGGCGATCCCGACCCTGGCTGGCAGCGCATCAGCTGGGACGAAGCGCTCGACCTGACCTCCACTCGGCTACGGCAGCTCGCGGAGCGGCACGGCCCGGAGAGCGTCGCGTTCAGCGCGGTCTCTCCGTCCACCTCCGCGCTGGCGGACTCGTATCACTGGGTGCAGCGCTTGATGCGGGCGTTCGGGAGCCCAAACCTCTGCGGGTCGGCGGAGCTGTGCGGATGGGGACGGGGCCAAGCCACGAGCTACACGTACGGCGTCGGCATGTCGACCGGCGGCATCATGCCCGATCTCGAGAACGCCGGGTGCATCATGTTCTGGGGGTACAACCCGAGCCTCGCTCGCATCAGCCACGCCACGGCCGCAGTGGCGGCGCTCAAGCGCGGCGCCTGCCTGATCGTCGTCGATCCACGCCGGACCGGGCTCGCCGGCAAGGCCGATGTCTGGCTCCGCGTGCGACCGGGCACCGACGCCGCGCTCGCCCTCGGCATCGCGCACGTCATGATCGAGCGCGGATGGTACGACGCCGACTTCATTCGCGACTGGACCAATGGCCCGCTGCTCGTGCGCTCGGACACCGGCCGGCTCCTGACCGAGCGCGACGTCTCGCCCGAGGGGAGCGCGCAGCGATACATGGCCTGGGATACGCAAACACGGGGCCCGCTTGTCTACGACTCCGGGCGCC
>QHSC01000187.1 GCA_003220345.1 Candidatus Rokuibacteriota bacterium
AGACCAGCCATCGGCCGTCATAGGTCTTGCCGGCCGTGTCGAGCCCAACCCGCTGCTGCACCTCGCTGACCACGCAGTTGCCACCCGAGCCCTTGACCTGCACGCAGCCCGACAGCGACGTCATGGCCGAGCCAGCCAGGGCCTTGGCCTCGGCCAGCCGGGCGTCGCTCGTGTACCCGAGATACAGCGGCAGGGCCACCGCCGAGAGAATGCCCACGATCAGAATGACGATGAGCAACTCGACCAGCGTGAAGCCGGCCTGCCCGCTCGAGCCGAAAAGCTTGTCCCTGACTCCGATCACCATTGCCACCCTCCCGCTTCGACCCACATGCACTGCGTCACCGGACTTGCGTGGAGCCATCCCGCGCCTCGAAGCGCTGATTCTCCCAGCTGGGTGTTCCGGGGTTGCAAAGCCTATCCTCTTCCGAGCGAAAGCGCCAACGTTTTTCGTGGGCGCCTCTTCCATCCTGAAGGGTCCGGCGAGGGCAAAATGGGGCCTGAGAGCTGGAAAGGAAGGTGGGTGTGGCCCGGATGCGCGTACCGCCCGCCCCATGCCCTTGTAGGCAGATGTCCTCGATCAACGAGTGGTTGTGGAAGAGGAGTCGGATCTGAGGGGAACGGAGGGCGGGGACGGCCCCTCGACTACTTCAGGCTGCCGAGCGAGGAAGGGGCCGGTGAGCCCCTTCCTCGCACGAACCGGATCAGCAGGAGATGCCGGAGCTGGTGCTGGCCGGGGGCGTCGCGCTCGTCACGTCACAGCGCAACGACACCCCGGTGGTTTCCGCAAACATCGCAAGCGAGATGCCGGTGGCGTTGCCGCCGATTCCCGACACCGTGATGGTTCCCGTGAGACCCGGCGGCGTGCCCGAGACCGTCAGCTGCGCCGTGGACATCTGCCACCGCCCATCGTACGTCGTGTTGGCGGTGTCGAGCCCGATCCGCTGCTGCACTTCGCTGACCACGCAGTTGCCGCCCGTGCCCTTGACCTGCACGCAGCCCGACAGCGAGGTCATGGCCGAGCCGGCCAGCGCCTTCGCCTCGGCCAGGCGCGCGTCCTTCGTGTACCCGAGATACAGCGGCAGTGCCACCGCCGAGAGAATTCCCACGATCAGAATGACGATGAGCAGCTCGACCAGCGTGAAGCCGGCCTCGCGCTCCTTGCCACAGAATGTTCTCCGGATCCCCTTCACCGTCCCCATGCGCGACCCCCTTGAAGCCACAAGACCATGCACTGCTTGCCGGATTCACGCGAAGTCATCACACCCCGCGGATCCCGAGTACGATGCGCACCGACATGACAACAGAGGAAACGGGAGCAATCCCCGTGCCCAGCTCCGCCCGATGCACGAACTTTGAAAAAATCCTTACAGTCCGACGCGATGGACTGCTCCGCCTCGCCCCCGGCCATCGATTGCCCCCAACATTTTTCTGCCGCCGCCTCGATTTTCAGGGACCGCGCCGAGAAACAGGGATTGGCGATCCAGGCGAGCGCGACATCTGATGTGGGGCTGGTGATGCGGGGCTAGGGGCATGGAGGCATCAGGCGGGGAAGGGACCCCTCGGCCCCTTCCCCGCCCGAACCGAAATTAGCAAGAGATGCCGGAGCTGGTGCTGGCCGGGGGCGTCGCGCTCGTGGTGTCGCAGCGCAGGACCACACCGGTCGTCGTCGCGAACATCGCCAGGGAAATACCCGTGGCGTTGCCACCGATACCTGCCACAGAGATGGTGCCCGTCAAGCCCGGCGGCGTGCCCGAGACCGTCAACTGCGCCGTGGACATCTGCCACCGCCCATCGTAGGTCGTGTTGGCGGTGTCGAGCCCGATCCGCTGCTGCACTTCGCTGACCACGCAGTTGCCGCCCGTGCCCTTGACCTGCACGCAGCCCGACAGCGAGGTCATGGCCGAGCCGGCCAGGGCCTTCGCCTCGGCCAGGCGCGCGTCCTTCGTGTACCCGAGATACAGCGGCAGTGCCACCGCCGAGAGAATTCCCACGATCAGAATGACGATGAGCAGCTCGACCAGCGTGAAGCCGGCCTCCCTCTCGTTCCCGAACAACGTCTCGCGTACCTTCGTGAACATCTTTATCCTCCAAGCAATTGGTTTGTCATTCGGGACGGGGTTCATGTCCACCAGTCCCCTGCTGTCGTGACCTGTGAGAGCAAGCCCCGTGCCTACCCCGCCAACCATTCTGGAGGGTCACATTAATTGACTTGCATCAATGCCTTACAGAGCACCGAGCTACCTTCCTCGAAGGCGCACGGGCCCCCGATTTCGTCGAAGCCCTCGGATTGAGGGCTTCAAGAATTGGGCCCTGTCGATGCCGCTGCCATCCTTGACAGGCCTCTTGGGCGATGCCTAATATCCGCTGCCCGGATCCTTCATGAAATCCACCGTCCTCCCTGGAGCGCTCGTTGTCCTGCTCATGATCGCTGCTGCCGGCGCGGGCTATGTCGCTCGTGGGGCCTGGACACCCGCGGTCGAGCGTCGCGGGCCCGCGTCCGCCTCCCCGGCGGGCGGGAGCCTGGCGGATGGCCTCCAGGCGGGTTTCGTCGGCGTCGCCGAGCACGTCCGGCCCGCCGTGGTCAACCTCGATACGATCCAGAAGGCCCGCCGTCCCCGCCCCTCCGGCGCGCAGCCGGCTCCCGACGATCCTTTCCTCCAGGAATTCTTCAAGCAATTCTTCGGCCCCGATGGTCCGAGCGGAGGCGGCGAGTTCCGCCAGCGGGGACTGGGTTCTGGCGTGATCTTCGACAAGCGCGGTCTCGTGCTCACGAACTTCCACGTGATCAAAGGCGCCGATGAGATCGTGGTCCGTCTCTCGGACAAGCGCGAGTATCGCGGGCAGCTCGTGGGCACCGACCCCAAGACGGACCTCGCGGTGATCCGCATCCAGCCCGACCATGACCTGACGGTGGCTCCCCTGGGCAACTCGGACGCCCTCCGGGTGGGCGAGTGGGCCATCGCCATCGGCAATCCCTTCGGGCTCGCCCAGACGGTGACGGTGGGCGTGATCAGCGCGACGGGGCGCTCGGATGTGGGAGTGGCGACCTACGAGAACTTCATCCAGACGGATGCCAGCATCAATCCCGGCAACTCCGGGGGGCCGCTGCTGAATCTCAAGGGAGAGGTGATCGGCATCAACACGGCGATCTTCTCGCAGAGCGGAGGGTCGATCGGCATCGGCTTCGCCATCCCCATCAACATGGTCAAGCGCGTGATGGACCAGCTGGTGGACAAGGGCAAGGTCGTGCGCGGCTGGCTCGGGGTTTCTCTCCAGGAGCTCTCCCCCGAGCTCATCGACTCGCTCGGCGTGAGCGACAAGCGCGGAGCCCTCGTCTCCTCGGCCATGCCGGGGGGCCCGGCGGCGGCGGCGGGCCTTCAGAAGTACGACGTGATCCTGAGCTATGACAAGACGCCGGTCGAGGACTACCACCACTTCCAGCGCTTGACGGCGGATACCCGGGCGGGGAGCAAGGTCATCCTGCAGGTGCTGCGGAACAAGAAGAAGCTCGAGGTGCCGGTGACGGTGGGCGAGGCGCCGGAGGAAGGCCCCCGCCGCCCCGCCACCTCGACCCCGAAATCCTGATTAAGTCAGGGGGGAGCGAGCGCCGCTCCTCCCCCGACACCCCCCCACCGCTAACGTGAGGCGATTGATACGCCTTTTTCAGCCGCCTCCTAGGCGACGAAGGGCGGAATCGGCGGGATGTCGACCTGCTGCGTCTTGACGTCGCGAACGCCGACGACACCGCGAGCCACGTCGACCGCTTCGTCCATGGCCGCCGTTCCCTCGAGCGTCACCACCCCGGTCTTCGCCTCCACCGTGATGCGGTACTTGCGCGTTTCGGGGTGCGTGGCCAGGGCGACCTGGACGCGCGAGGCGAGCGCACGGTCGGCGATGAGCTGCTGCCCGGCCGGCGTGGTCGCCAGCTCGGGACGCTGCAGCGTTCCCGCGATCAGCTCCACGGAGGCGTCGATGGACAGCTTCTCCGTGTTGATCACGAGGTCGTAGAGGGCGGGGTCCTTCACGTCCACCTCGTAGAGGTAGCGCATCCGCCCGGACTTATCCATGTCATCGCGCCGGGCCATGTCGTGCACGGTGCGCGGGTTGGTCTGCTCGCCCATCTGCCCCGAGAGCTTCTTGCCCAGGCGCTTGACGCGCAGATCGAAGGGCGCCATGACCCGCACGCGCAGCACGTGGGGGATGCCCCGGAGCAGCCATTGCCCCGCGCGCCCCATGAGCACGACCCTATCCTTCTCGGCGAACTCGTAGAGCGCGGTCTGGAGCACCGTGATGTACCGTCGCGTCTCGGCGTCGAAGCGCTCGAAGAGGGACGGCTTGGACTCGTCCAGGCTCGAGAGCTTCTCCTCGAGGAGTCCGTAGCGGAGCGCCGCCTCGGAAATGAGCTCCTGATCGACGTAGTGGCTGCCCAGGCGCTCGGCCACCTTCTGGGCGATCTCCGGACCGCCCGCGCCGATCTCGTGAGACATGGTCAGGATGGGCATGGTCGTCACTCCTTCCTGTATTTGGCCCGGAGCGCGGCGGGCGCGATGGCGATGCGCTTGCCGCTCACATCGTCGAGAACGTAGACCTCGTCGGCGAGGGTGCCGCTGGCGAAGACCTCGAAGACCTCGAGCGCCTCCTCCAGGGTGGTCCCGGCCGGCTTGTCCGCCATCAGAGCCTCGACGGCTTCGCGCTTGAGTCTCATTGGGGGCTCCCCAAAAACCTGTGGCTAGAGGGAGTACCAGGAAAGCCCTCCCAATACAAGGGGGCGGTGCTAGGAGGAAACGCTCAGGGGGTACCCGGCCGAGTGCCGGCGGTCGAAACAGGGCCCTGGGCCCGAACCTCGGCCGCGGCCTTGCGGAGCCGCTCCGCCTCGCCCACCCGGCCTGCCCGCTCGAGCTCGTCCGCGCGCTTTCCCAGCGCGGTGATGAGATCGGCACGGACTTCCGGCAGGTTGCCCTTGCGGGCCAGGGCCAGGCTCAGGTAGGGAATGGCCTCGCCATAGCGCTGCTGATCGACCCGGATCATGCCCAGCCGGGCGGGACCCTCGGGGGAGCCCGGCTCCCGGTCCATGTACTGGCGGAAGGCGATCTCGGCCTCATCGAAGCGGCGCTCGAGGGCGAGGGCGAGACCGAGGGCATGGTAGCTCCCTGCCCGCTCCGGCCGCAGGCGGATCGAATCCCGGAGATGGCCCTCCGCCTCGCGCAGCCGCTGACGATCGCTCTGAGGGTTGTTCACGAGCGTCGAGCCCAGGTTGTGGAGACAAATGGCGCACGAGGGGTCCGCGTTCACCGCCCAGCGCCAGAGAGACTCCGAGCTCTGCCACATGCGGCTCTGGCGACGGCTTCCCGCGGCCAGGAGGACCACGATGAGGGCGGCCGTCGCCGTCAGGGCGATGACCATGCCCCTTCCCAAGACCCGACGCTGCTCGGCCCGCCAGGCAAGCAAGAGGGCGCCGCCCGCGAGGAGCGCGAACCCGAGGCCGGAGAGATAGCTGTACCGATCGTGGGCGAGCTGGTTCCCGGCGTGTACCGCGCCGCTCACGGGAAGGAGCATGAGGGTGGAGTAGGCCCAGGCCGCCAGCCCCGCGGGCCACCGCCGGCGCGCCACGACGAGGGCGGCCGTGATGGCGAGCCAGGCGCAGAGGGGCACGAGGAAGCGGGGCGACGTGGGATCTACCTTCCCGGGCAGCTCGTAGAGCGGGGAGAGCTCCACGGGCCAGATCCACTTCCATGGGTAGAAGACGAAGGTGTAGGCGGTCATGGCGATGCGCGCGGCGGGGCCGTAGTCGGCGTAGGGCGTGACCGTGACCCCCTGTCGCAGAGCCACCAGAGCCGCTACCGCGGTGGCGCCGGCGAGTGCCGCGTACGGGATCTTCTCGACGAGGATCCGTCGCCACCCCAGCCCGAGGCGTCGGAGCGGGTAGACGTCGAGGAGGAGCAGGACGGCGGGCAGCGGCATGGTCGAGGCTTTCGACAGCATGGCGAGCGCGCATGCGATGACGGAGCCCCCGTACCACCGCCGGCCGCGCGCCGGATCAGGCTCCACCGCACGCAGATAGAGCAGGACGGACAGGAGGAAGAACATCCCGCTGACCACGTCGCGCCGCTCGGTGATCCAGGCCACGGACTCGACCCGCAGCGGGTGGACGGCGAAGACGAGGCTCGCGAAGGTGGCCGCCCACAGATGGGCCCACGCGGGGAGATCGTCTCCCGCGGCGGCGGCGAGGAGGCGGCGGGCGAGATAGAAGAACAGCACGGCGTTCACCGCGTGGATCAGGATGTTGACGAGGTGGTATCCCCACGGGTTCATGCCGCCCAGGACATAGTTCAGGCCCAGGGTCAGCCAGGTCACCGGGATGTAGTGACCCATGAGGGTGGCCCGGAACATCCAGCGGATCTGGGGCCAGCCGAGACCGCGATAGTCCTCGTTCTTGACGAAGTTGCGCTCGTCGTCCCAGTTGAGGAACTCGCCCGAGAGGCTCGGCGCGAAGGCGAGGACCGAGACGGCGACGATGACGAGGAGGGCGGCCCCCGCCGCCCAGGTGGGTGCCCGCGGCCGGGCGAGGGTGGAGCTACTTCCGACCAACGATACGCGCCATTTCCTTCTGGTCGAAGCAGTACTCGAGGGCGTCCTCGAAGCTGATGTAGCCCTTCTCCACGAGCACCTTGAGGGAATTCTCCATCGTCAACATCCCGGCGGCCGACCCGGTCTGGAGCATGGACTGGATCTGGAAGGTCTTGCCCTCGCGGATCAGGTTTCGAACGGCTGCGGTCACCACCAGCATCTCCATGGCGAGCACGACCCCTTCCTCGTCCTTGCGGTGGATGAGCTGCTGGGTGAGGACGGCGTGAAGCACGTTCGAGAGCTGGACCCGCGCCTGCTGCTGCTGATGCGGGGGAAATACGTCGATGATGCGATCGATGCCCTGCGCGGGCGTCTTGGTGTGCAGGGTGGCGAACACGAGATGCCCCGTCTCCGCGGCGGTGAGGGCCGCCTCGATGGTCGGCACGTCCCGCATCTCACCCACGAGGATGACGTCGGGATCCTCACGCAGGGCGGCCCGCAAGGCGCTCGCGAAAGACAGCGTGTCGATCCCCACCTCGCGCTGGACGACGATGCTCGATCGGTGCTCGAAGAGATACTCGACGGGATCCTCCAGAGTCACGATGTGGAGCTGGCGCTCCTGGTTCATCCGGTTCAGCAGCGAGGCGATGGTGGTGGACTTGCCCTGGCCCGTCGCTCCCGTGACGAGCACGAGACCGCGCTTGAGCTTGGTCAGGTTGACCACGGCGGGCGGCAGGCCGATCTGCTCGGTGGGCGGGATCTCGTAGGGTATGCGCCGGAAGGCCGCGGCCACGGTGCCGCGCTGCTTGAAGACGTTGATCCGGAAGCGCGTGAGGCCGGGGATGCCGTAGGAGAAGTCGCAGTCCAGCCGCTCCGCGAAGGTCTTCTTCTGTTCCTCCGACATGATGGAGAAGACCACTGCCTCGCACTGCTCGGCCGTCAGCTTCTCCTCGTCGAAGGGGACGAGCTTGCCCGAGATGCGGAACATGGCCGGGAGCCCCACCTGGAAGTGGATGTCGGTGGCGTTCCTCTGGATGGCCATCCGGAGGATTTCCTCGAGCTTGACCAGGGGAGGGGCTCCTTTCGGAGCAACGCTATCAAGGCGGGACCGCCCACGTCAACTTATCGCTTGGCCGCGAAGCTCCTCGAGGCATTCCAGGGGCAAGGCCAGAAATGTCGCCACCACGCTCGGATCGAAATGAGTGCCCGCGCAGCGCTCGATCTCCGCGCGCGCCGACGCGACGGGAATGGCGCGCGAGTACGGGCGATCGTACGTCATGGCGTCGAAGGCGTCGGCCACCGCGAAGATGCGCGCGCCCAGGGGGATGTCCTCGCCCCGGAGCCCGTCGGGATAGCCGGTGCCGTCCCAGCGCTCGTGGTGGTGATAGACGACGGGGACGGCGCCCCGGAGAAACGGCATGTGCTCGATGAGACGGCGGCCCACCGCGGGATGCGTCCGCATGATCTTCCATTCGTCGGGGGACAGCGGCCCCGGCTTGAGGAGGATGCCGTCGGGAACGGCGATCTTGCCGATGTCGTGGAGCATGACGCCGTGCTCGACGTCGGGGAGCTGGCTCTTCGGCACGCCGTGAGCCTCGGCGAGGGCAAGGGCGTAGATACGCACGCGCTCCGAGTGGGCGCCCGTGCCGGGGTCGCGCGCCTGGAGCATGTCCCGGAGCGCCGCGAGGGCAAGGGCATCGGCCGGGGACAGCGCGGGCGGCGGTGACGGGGAGGCGGCGGGGAGCAAGCGCACGTCGCCGCCAGGCCACAGTGACGCGGGGTCGGCCACGGCGCCGTTGGGGGCCGCAGTTCGAGCGAAGACGCCCGCATCCGGCGACGAGACGAGGGCTGAGTAGGATGCCGGTCGCATGATGAGGTCGTACGCGTCGCCGTCGAGTCCCTCGAGGGCCGTCCGGACGTCGCCTTCCCGCTTCAGGACAAGGACACCGGCATCGGCCGGGACCGTGTCGGAGGCGCCGACGAGGCGCTCGAGGCGGCCCAGGCCTTCCCCCGGGCCCGGAAGAGCGGCCGCGGCGGGAGCGCTCCGCATGGACAGCGATCCCTCGCTCTCGTCGTGGGTGGACACTCGGTTCTTGCCGCCGCGCTTCGCCGCGTACAGGGCCTCGTCCGCGGCGCGGATCAGATCCTCGGCGGCGGCCGCCACGTCCTCCGGGAGGCAGGCGATGCCGAAGCTCGCGCTGACCCGGCGCCCGTGCGGGAACTCGTGGCTCGCCAGCACGTGGCGGATCCGGTCCGCGTAGATCTGGGCGCCCGCCTTCGGCGTCTCCACGAGGAGGATCGCGAACTCGTCCCCTCCGTAGCGGCAGACCACGTTGATCCCGCGCGAATGCTTCAGGAGGAGCTCGGCCACTCCGCGCAGCGTCTCGTCGCCCACCACGTGGCCGAGCTCGTCGTTGACGTCCTTGAACCCGTCGAGGTCGAGCAGCACCACGGACACGGGATGGTTGAAGCGCCGGTAGCGGGACACTTCCTCTTCGAGTCGGATGGAGAAGAACCTGCGATTGTAGAGCCGCGTCACCTCGTCCTTGAAGGAGACTTCCTTGAGCCGGGCGTTGGTGGACTCGAGCTCCTTGTAAGCGACGTCGAGCCGCGTGGCGAACTGGTTGATCTCCCCCGCCTGGACCTCGATCGTCTCGAGCATGCGGGAGAAGGAGCCCATGAGGGCGCCGATCTGGTCGGTCTTGGCGACCACGCTCGCCTCGATCTTGCTCGTGGCCGCCACCGTCTCGGCGGTACGCCGCACGGTGGAGGCGAGGTCCCTGACCACGAGGCCGCCTGCGGCCATCAGGAGGCCCGTGAAACCCAGCAGGGCATGGGTCCACAGGGGATCGCGGCCCAGAAGCGGATCGGTGCCGAGCCAGGTGGTCACGCGCTCGTAGAGGCCGTAGGCCAGGATGAGCAGAGGCACGAGCACGGTCAGCATCATCACGAGCGAGATCCTGCGTCCGAACCACATCTCCCACTGTGGAGCAGCGGGCGTGTCGGGCGAGATCTCCGCCCCCTCGGCTGACCGTGCGTGATCGAGCATCACGCACCAGAGGGCTACAACATCTGTGCCAGCCTCCAAGCGCCTGAAATCACACGGCCATCCAGCTTCTCTCGCCGTCGGCGCAGACTATCTCCGGCGCAGTGCCGACGAAAACTGGCACCACCTATGCCGTCGCATTTGGCGCGCAAGCGCCGCAGGCGGCTCAAAAAGGTCCAGATGCGAGGCGGCGAGGGCGGCGGCACCCCGAGGCGTACTTTCTGTACGTTGAGCGGGTGCCGCCGCACTCGCCAACGAAGCAGATGGGCCTTTTTCAGCCGCCTGCTTAGGGCTTGGAGAAGGAGACGAAGAACGAGCCAAACTCCACGGGCTCGAAGCAGGCGGGGATCTCGCCGTGCTTCCATGCCCCCGGGATCTTGGCGAGATGGAAGCCGGGCTCGTTGCCGAAGCGGCGCCGCAGCTCGGTCTCGCTGAAGACACGGCAGTGATCGGCGTAGCCGTGCACGGGCTGGTAGTCCGGGATGGGGCCGCGCGCGCGGAACTCGTGCATGGGGACCACGAAGCAGAAGCGGCCGCCCGGCCTGAGCACGGTCATGATCGAGCGGATGGTCGCGTCCACGTCGCGCACGTGCTCGAGAACGGCGAAGGAGTAGGCGAGGTCGAATCGGCCGGCCTCGAAGTGCTCGTGCACTTCTTCGGCGAGACCCTGGCGGATGGTGACGGTCTTCCAGCGGTTGAGCTGGCGGGCGATCCGGACGTTGGTGGCGGAGACCTCCACGCCGTCCACGGAGAGGTCGGGGTGCCGCGCGGCCAGCGCCATGGCGACCCCGCCCTCGCCGCAGCCCGCGTCCAGCACGCGCTTCGGCTTGACCGTCTCCACCGCGCGCTCGAGCTCCTGGAACTCCGGGTCGCGCCCGCGGCGCTCGACCATCTTCCGCGTCTTCTTCCCCGTGAGCATGCGCAGGCGCTTCTCGATGAGCTTGAGCCCCATCTTCCACCGGAGGCCCTTGTACTGCTCCTCCTGGGCGGCGATGTAGGCCTCGCGGCTTGCGAGGTGGCCCAGCCACGAGCGGATGCGCGCGGACAGCTCCGCGTAGCGGGGGTCGGAGCGACGGGCCTGCGCGGCCTCGAGCATCTCGAGCCCGCCGTAGATGTTCTCGCGATAGAGCTCGAAGCGCACGGCCTGGATCACCCCGTCGACGTCGGCGGGATCGAGGGCCGGCGGCAGCGCGGATGCTTCGGTCATGGCGTCGCCATCCTATCACCGTCGAGCCCGGACACCGGGCTCAGGCCGAAGACCTCGGCGAGAAGCTGATAGGAGCGCAGCCGCGCCTTGAACTCGTGGGCGATGGTGACGATGACGAGCTCGTCGACGCCATATTCGGCCGCGAGCGTGATCAGGCGCTCCCGCACCTGCTCCGGGGCGCCCGCGATGGTCCGACGGCGGGCATGGCGGATGATGCCCAGATCCTGTTCCGTGTACGGATAGGCTTCGGCCTCCTCGATCGAGGGGAAGGCGCCGGGGCGTCCCGTGTAGAGCCGCAGGATCCAGAGGTCGCGGCTGCGGGCGAGGCGGAGAGCCTCGGCCTCCGTGTCGGCGACGAGCGCAAAAACGGCGGCGCTCGCCCTCGGGGATGCGAGCATGGGCGAGGGCCGGAATTCCGCCAGGTACGCGCGCGTGACCTCCACCCCGCCCTCGCTCGAGATGAAGTGGGCGAAGGAGAAGGCCGTGCCGAAATGGGCGGCCAACGCGGCGCTCTCGCCGCTCGAGCCCAGGAGCCATACCTCGGGCATGGTCGGCCCCTCGGGCATGGCCCGGACGCCGCGGAACGGATGGCCCTGGGGCAACTCGCCGTGGACGTACCCGATGAGATCGGCGATCTGCTCGGGAAAGTGCTCGACGCCGAGCGCGCCCGGACCGTGCGCGAGGGCGCGCGCGGTGCGCGGATCGCTGCCCGGCGCCCGACCGATCCCGAGGTCGATGCGACCAGGATACAGGGTCTCGAGCATGCGGAAGTTCTCGGCGACCTTGAGAGCGCTGTAGTGGCTCAGCATGACCCCGCCCGCGCCCACGCGCATCCGGCTCGTGCGCGCCGCGACCTGGCCGATCAGGATCTCGGGAGTGGAGCCGGCCAGCCCGCGGCTCGAGTGGTGCTCGGCCAGCCAGTAACGGTGGTAGCCCCAGCGCTCGCAGGCCCGGGCCAGCTCGATCGTCTCGGCCACTGCATCGGCCGCGGTGCCGCCGCTCCGGATGGGCGACTGGTCGAGGACGGAGAGGACGGGCACGCGCGCCGGGAAGGTCAGTCGGCGGGCAGTCGCTTGGACAGGACCTTGGCGAGGGCCTCGGGCTTGAAGCCGAGCTGCAGCAAGGCCACCCCCGTGTCGGCATACTCGCGGTACGCGGCGATCCGGCCCCCTTCGAGCTCGAAGAGGCTCATGCCGCGGAAGCGGATGCGTCGGCCCTCGCTGCGCGACACGGCGGCGCTGACCGTATAGCCGAACGTCCACTCCGCCGCTGCACGCTGCGCTTCCGTCACGATGGTGTCCATCCGCCACTGGTAGTCGCGGCCCTCCCGGAACATGCGCTCGAACATCTCCCGGAGGGCAGGCTGACCGGCGTGCGGACCGAAGAAGAGGTCGTGATAGCTGCCCGACGTGGTGAAGCAGCCAAGGAGCCCCTCGACGTCGCGCCGGTTGAAGGCGTCCGCGAACCGATCGACGATGCCCACGCGGCGGCCGCCCTACGCGGCTCCGACCTTGATGCGCATGGAGTAGAACGAGCGCCACACGAAGACCACGGAGATGACGAAGAACACGACGGCGAGGCTGCGGCTCAGCAATGCGCCCTGGTCCGCCGTGAGGGTCACGGCCAGCTCGACGGCGAGGAGGCCGAAGAGCGTGGTGAACTTGATGACGGGGTTCATGGCGACCGAGGACGTGTCCTTGAAGGGATCACCGACCGTGTCACCCACCACCACCGCGGCGTGCAGCGGGGTGCCCTTCTCCTTGAGGTCGACCTCCACCACCTTCTTGGCATTGTCCCAGGCCCCGCCGGCATTGGCCATGAAGACGGCCTGGTAGAGACCGAAGAGCGCGATCGAGATCAGGTATCCGATGAAGAAGTACGGCTCGAGGAACGCGAAGGCGAGGGTGGCGAAGAAGACGGCCAGGAAGATGTTGAACATGCCCTTCTGGGCGTACTGCGTGCAGATCTCCACCACCTTCTTGCTGTCGGTGACCGAGGCCTTGGTCACGCCCTCGAGCTTGATGTTGGCCTTGATGAACTCCACGGCCCGGTAGGCGCCCGTGCTCACCGCCTGGGTCGAGGCGCCCGTGAACCAGTAGATCATCGCCCCGCCCGTGATCAGGCCGAGGAGGAAGGGCGGGTGGAGGA
>QHSC01000369.1 GCA_003220345.1 Candidatus Rokuibacteriota bacterium
TTCGCGTGGCAATCCGTTTAGCGGGCAACTCTCATTGAACGGCGGGCAGGTTTCGTTTCAATCCTCACGACCCGCAACCGGGACCGTAATCCTCCTCGAAGGGGACGGCAAGCGAGTCCTACGTTTCACAACGACTGAAGGCTCGACCGACTTCATTACCGTCAAATGAGGCTCAGGGGCCTCTGTGCCGTCGACTCCTCGGGCGGCCGGTGTCCGAGTCTGGCAGATTACGTTACGGGGCTGTGGGCTGCTTAAATTTGCACAAAGGGGTGAAGACTCGAGTCCTTGACGGCCCACCATCCGATTTGATTCTTGCTACCACCTTGCGACAACGTTGCCTTCGCTCTACTGTCTACACGCGGTTGTCAGCACACGGTGGGGGACCGAAATTCTGCGCCCGCGCCGGGGCGAGTGATTCGCCCCGGCGCCGGGAGGAAAGGGACCTAGGCCCGGCTCAGCTCTCGCTGCGGCGGAGCCTCGTCACCGCGAACAGGGCCAGCAGACCGACGCCGGTCAAGGTGAGCGCGCCGGGTTCCGGAACGGCCTGTGGCGTTACCGGAGGGTCTGGGATCCCGAGGATCTCGAAGCTGCAGCCCGTGCACCCCTGCCACTTGATCCCAAAGTTGATCAGGTCCACCGAGTTCCCGAAGTTGCCGGCCAGGCTGAAGCTGTATTTGTCCGTCTGGCCGTCCTGCAGTCCCGTGCCCGCGCCCCCGGAGCAATTGTTGCCCGTCCAGGTGCAGACGTTCTCCGGGTCGCCGTTCCCCGTGTTGAGGCTCGGCACGTTGTCAGGAGTCTTACCCTGGACGAACGCATCCGTGTCGGTGGCGCTGCCGGTATCCGAGAGCGCGATGGCCGCGTTCGCCGTGGGCGTGGGCGAGAACAGAAATCCGAAGGCCGTCAGCAGTGCATTGGGATCGCCCGCCGGGAGCGTGTTGTTCGAGATCGACACGTCGATGATCGCATTGCTCGACGTCAGCGATGTCAGCGTCACGATGGCGCTCGCCGCCAGATTGGTGTTGCCCGACGGCGCCGGGAAGGTAACGATGATCGACGTTCCCTGCGTCATGGGCACGGCGCCCGCTGGCACCGCACAGAAGATTGCCGCCAGGGCCAGGATCGCTGTGACTGTGAGACTGCTCGTCCGGATTCTCATTGTCTTCTCGTGACTCCTCATAGTCTTCTCGTGACTCCTCATATTTGTGGTTTTGGTAAAGATCGCACTACTGAAAGCAGAGCAAGAAGCACACCACCGCGACGGCCCGCTCGTTGTGTCGGATTTTCTGCCTTACAACGCGTTGATTTGAGAGAGATGTGACGAGTGCGGGTGTGCTCACAAATCACAAAACTGAAGCTTCTCCGATGTGAAGGGAATTTCTCTTCCCAATCTAACGCTCAAGTTCGCTCTATCGGACAATCGGTTGTATATTTTCTGCGCGCTCGCGCGAGTTTTTGCTCGCGAAACTGTCAAACCGGCCGACACGGTGGCGGCACGCACGAGTGAGAATTGCGTCGGCACTGCGAGCATCACAGGACTCTCGCCGTGAACGCCGAGCGCGTTGATGGAACTTCGTCGAGCGCGCCCCTAGATCTGCTGACCGTTGCCGCAGTTGCAGAGCCTCTGGAGATAAATCGCGCACCAGAGCCTGTGCTGCATCGGTGCCCGGCGCGCGACGCAGAACGCGCAGCCTGAGCCTTCGTGCGGATGGTCGAGCGCTATGTCATCGGCATCGCAGCTAGTGGATTTACCCGTGATCGCCGGCGTAGCCATGTCTTTTCCTCCCGGGAATCACTAGAGCAACTTGCGTGCCGTCAGCGGAACGCAAGCTCAACGGGCACTTAGGAGCCTCGACCGAGTGGCGATGGACAAGATTGTTTGCCTAGGTGAACAGAGTTTTCCAGTGCAACCGGCTCTCGCGCGCGGCCGAGACCGGTGGTACCGTAGCGCGGTCGGCTCCGGCGAATACGCCGTGCGGTGCCGCGCCGGGCCGCGGAAGGGAGTCCCAGCATGACCATCGAGAGATCGGTGCCATCCGTCTACGCCCGGCTCGGGGTGCGTCCCGTCATCCACGCATCGGGCACGACCACGCGTTACGGTGGCTCGCGGATGCGGCCGGAGACGATCGACGCCATGCGCGAAGCCGCGCAGACGCTCGTGAACATCGACGAGCTGAACGAAGCCGCCGGCGCCGCCATTGCGCGGATGCTCGGGGCCGAGGCCGCGCTGGTGACCGCGGGCTCGGCCGCGGGACTCGTGCTCCAGGCCGCCGCGTGCATCGCCGGTGACGATCCCTCGCGCATCGCTCGTCTTCCCGACGTCACCGGAATGCGCCACGAGTTCGTCATCCAGCGCCCCCACCGCTTCAGCTACGATCAGTCCTTCCGAGTGCCCGGCGGCGTGCTCGTGGAGATCGGGCTGGGCCGGCGCACGATGCCCTACGAGCTCGAGAACGCGATCGGCCCGGCCACGGCGGGGGTCGTCTATCTCGTCTCGCCCTTCACGAGCCCGCCGGGGATCCTTTCGTTCGACGAGGTGTGCCGGATCGCCCACGCGCGCGGCGTGCCGGTGCTCGTCGATGTGGCGTCCATGGTCCCGCCCCGCGAGAATCTCTTCCGCTACCTCCGCGACGGCGCCGACCTGGTGATCGTGAGCGGTGGCAAGGGCATTCGCGGCCCGCAGAGCACCGGTATCCTCGCGGGTCGGCGCGACCTCATCCGGGCGGCGACGCTCAACGCGAGCCCCAACCAGGCCATCGGGAGAGCCGCGAAAACCTCCAAGGAGGAGATCGTTGGCCTCGTCACCGCACTCGAGCTGTTCCTGGCCGAGGACGAGAAAGCGGAGATGGAGCGCTACCGCGAGGTCTGCGCGAGCATCGTGGCCGGACTGGGCGAGGTGCCGGGCATCCGCGCCGTGGTCGAGCAGGACCCGGTGAACCGTGTGCTGCCTCACGCGGTTCTGTACTTCGAGCCGTCGTGGACGGGGCCGTCAGGCCGGGCGGTACAGCTGGCCCTCGCCGCGGGTAACCCGCACATCTATGTCCAGCAGGGTCCGCACCAGGGCGGATACTTCGACGAGATCGCGATCGATGCCATCAACCTCGAGCCCGGGGACGAGGCCGTCATCGTCCGGAGACTGCTCGAGGAGCTCACGCGAAGGTAGAGGTGGCGTGGCCTCTACTCGATCACTTCATCGGCTCTCGCGAGGAGCGCGGGCGGGACCGTCAGGCCAAGGGCCCTGGCCGTCTTCAGATTGACGAACAGCTCGAACTTGGTCGGCCGCTCGACGGGGAGCGCGGATGGCTTGGTGCCCTTGAGGATCCTGTCGATGTATCCGGCCGCGCGCCTGTAGAGATCTTCCGGATTGGCTCCGTAGGACATGAACCCGCCCGCCCGCGGATACACGCTGAACACGTACATGCTGGGCAGTCGACGCTGGAGGGCGGATTCAATGATCAGCGTCCGGTTGGCAACGAAGAGGTCGTCCTGCTGGACGATGAAAGCGCCCACGTGCGCGGCCGCCATGCGCGCAAACGCCCCCTCGATCTCGGAAGCTCCTCGCGCCTCGGCGAGATGGAGTGTCAGCCCCAGGCTGCGGGCGGCGGCTTCCATCTCGACGAGCTGGGGTTTGTGCACCTCGTAACCGGGATTGGCCAAGTAGCCGACCCGACTGAGACGAGGCAGCGCCTCCTTGAGCACTTCCAGCCGCTTGGACATGAGCTCGCGATTGATCGTGGTCAGCCCGGTGAAGTTCCTCCCCGGCCGCGACAGACTATCGACGAGGCCGAGGGCGACCGGCTCGCTCACCTGGGCGAACACGACGGGAAGGGTCGTTCCCGTGCGCTTCGTCGCGACCGCGGTGCGCGAGTTCACCGCAAAGATCGCGTCCAGCGGCAACCGCACCAACTCGGATGCGACGGCATCGATGCCGGTCTTCCCTTCGCCCTCCCAGCGATAGTCGATCGCGACGTTTTGGCCGTCGATCCATCCGTGCTCCCGAAGGCCATCGAGGAATGCCTTGAGGAATCCGGAGTTCGTCGTCGCCGTCCCCAGGGAAAGGTACCCGATTCTGGCGACCTTCCCGGCTTGCTGCGCCTCGGCGTAGATCGGTGACGCGACAAGGCCCCCCGCCAGCATCCCCATGAACGCTCTGCG
>QHSC01000182.1 GCA_003220345.1 Candidatus Rokuibacteriota bacterium
GAATCAGAACGGTACAAGACGAGGTTGCTTCGAAAAACCGGCCGCGATCAAAACACGCTGCCGAACGGGACTGTTTTAAAACGTTCGCGTCACGGAACGGGACTGAAACAGTCGTTCGAGTCTCAGGCGAAGACCGGCGCTCGGAGAGCCTGAGACTCACCGCACTACTGGGGTGCCCAGAGGGGGGTCGAGCTTCGAGGAGCAGGAGGTTCGGCTCGCCGCGCTCGATCGTAACGTGGAAGTGACGGAGAAAGTTCTTGCCGAGCACGCCGTCCGCTATCGAGACGCCTCTCGGACGGCTCCAGAGGCGCTCACTCACAACGGCCTCATGTCCTCCAGGCTCACGTCGCCCACGCGCAGCGAGCTCAGTGTGACCGGAGGCCGCCAGATGGCGACGGCGACCGGCGCCTGGACTGACGTGATCACGCCTAGCCGCGGTGCGATGCCGAGAGAGATTGCCGCCTTGAACGTCAGCAGTGTCAGGGGAGCTTCCGTGTCGACGATGAGTCGTCCCTGAAACTTGCCGTTCACGGTGACAGGCGCGAGGATCATGCCCGCCAAGTCGTCGAGACGGACAGTCGTTCGCGCCGCCGACGTCGGTGCGAGCCGCCCCGAGGGAGCCGGCGAACGCGCCGCGATCTCCGCGTCGACACACGCCGCGAATCCTGACTGATCTCCGGACAGGGTTGGATAGCCTCGAAGGTTGACGTAGACCATCAGCGCGCCGCTCCAGCGATCCCACCAGTGGCCGACGTCAGGAAACTTCTTGGCACAGACGATGGCGGCCTCGCGGCTGCGCTGACGGAGGGCCTGCTCGGCCGGAGAGCTGGTTGCGCAAGCGGTCATCGCCGCCACGGCGAGGACGCCCAGAGTAACTGTGAGGCCGGCGCGCACCATCGGTTATCCCCCAGCGGCGCGAGAAGCTCCGCTCGCGCTTCTCCACGAACGCCCGGATGCCGTGCTTTGTGTCCTCCGTCTCCGAGCAGATGTTCTAAGTGAACGTCTCAAATTCGACTGAAGTCCGCTACCACGATCCGAGGTGAAGAGATCGATGGACCGCATCGCCTGCGCGCGCCTGAGGTCGCCCCAATGGAACGAGCAGACGAAATAATTGATGGCCCCAACGGGATTCGAACCCGTGTTTCCACACCGCCGCGCGCTTTTGCCAGCGAATCAAGGATTTGCGACGTGTCGAGTCAACGGGCATCCACCCGGGATTGAAATCCTACGCCGACGGGTGCCGATAGTGGTTGAGCCGTGGCGTCGCGGCGATCGAGGATACGCACTCGCGTACCTGTTGCGGGACGTACAGCACTAACGATGCGGTACCGACGCTTCGCTCGGCTCGCCGAGGCCCGTGGCGCCACATGGTGTCGCGTTCTGGTCCCGCTTTGCGCCGATCGTCGAGCCCGGACGGACAGCGCCCGCCGATGCCAGTTCCCGCAGCTTGTTGAGGCCGTCGAGCGCTGCCACCTTGTAGCACTCCGCCAGCGTGGGGTAGTTGAAGACACCGTCCACGAAGTAGTCGAGAGTGCCGCCGAGCCCCATCACGGCCTGGCCGATGTGCACGAGCTCCGTCGCCTGCGCGCCGAGCGCCCATACACCCAGGATCCTCCGCGTCTCGAGATGGAAGATCAGCTTGAGCATCCCGTGCAGGTCGCCGAGGATCTGCCCGCGGGCGATTTCCTTGTAGCGTGCGACCCCGGTCTCATAGGGGATCGCCTGCATCGTCAGGTCGCTCTCGTGGCTACCCACCCATGCGATCTCGGGGATCGCGTAGATGCCGAACGGGTAGAGCTCGGCGATGCTCCTCGCCTCGATACCGAACATGTGGCAGGCGGCCAGGCGTCCCTGCTCGCCGCTGGTCGAGGCCAGCGAGGGCGCGCCGATCACATCGCCCACCGCGTATATGCCGGGCACGTCCGTCTCGAAGTTCGCATTCACGTGGACACGCCCGCGCGCATCGGCGACGACGCCCGCGGTTTCGAGGCCGAGACCGTCCGTGGCCCCCTGGCGTCCCGCCGAGACCAGCACGAGATCCGAGGTGAGACGCTTGCCGCTCTTCATCACGACGAGAGCCTGACCATCGCCGTTCGTCTCCAGCTGCGCCACCTCCTCGCCGAGTCGCGTAACCACGCCGAGCTCACGCGCCTGATACGTGAAGGCGTCCACGATCTCGCGGTCGACCATGTCCAGCAGATCCCGGCGTTTGTCCAGGAGGGTGACCTCGACGCCGAGCGTCGCGAACATGGTGGCGTACTCGACACCGATGATGCCGGCGCCGACCACGATCATGGTGCGCGGCAACCGGGGAAGCGCGAGGATGTCGTCGCTCGTGAGCACCGTGTGATGATCCACCGTGAGCCCCTCAGGCACGGCCGGCGTGGAGCCCGTCGCAATCACCACGTTCGGCGCGTTGAGCCGGATCAGGTCGGACCCCGTGTCCACAGCCACGTCGTGCGGCCCCTCGAAGCGCGCCATGCCCTCGAAAAGGGTGATGCCATTGCGCCGCAACTGGGCCCGGACCACGTCGCGCTCGGCGCGCATCACGTGATGCGCGCGGAACAGCAGATCCTTGACCCGCATCTGGCGCTTGGATCGGAACGTTTCGCCGTACAGCGTGCGCTGGCGCCGGCCGGAGAGGTCGATCACCGCCTCGCGCAGTGTCTTGCTGGGAATGGTCCCGGTGTTGATGCAGACGCCGCCGACGTCGTGCTGTTTCTCGCACATCGCCACGCGCTTACGGAGCTTGGCGGCCTGGGTCGCGGCGCGCTGGCCGCCGGGACCGCTGCCGATGACGATCAGATCGAAGTTGTGCATGCGGGACTCCTGTAGCAGGGTCGATGACTGTGCCGTCCATGCCCAAGATCACGTCGCCGGGTTCCAGGCCAGCCTTGGCGGCTGGGCCGTCCTCCTCCACGGCAATGACGAGCGCGCCCTGCCGTGTGCCGAGGCCGACGGAAGTCCGCCAGGCGCTCGGGCAGGTCCTGCGTGTTCACGCCCAGACTTCACCGCCTCACGCGGCCGTTATGCAGCAGCCGGTCCTTCACCTTGACCGCCACGTCGATGGGAACGGCGAAGGATAGGCCCACGTAGGCTCCCGAGGCGCTGTACGTGGCGACGTTGATGCCGACAACGTCGCCCTTCATGTTGAACAAGGGGCCGCCGGAGTTTCCCGGATTCATCGGCACGTCGGTCTGGATGAAGGGCACGTACGGCTTCTCGGGCAGGTACCGGAATGTGGCACTCACGATCCCCGAGGTCACCGTGCCCTCGAGGCCGAACGGCGAGCCGATGGCGATTACCCATTCGCCAGGCTTGACGCTCGACGATTCTCCCAGTTTCACGGTGGGCAGTTCTTCGGCGTCGATGTCGACCACCGCCACATCGGATTCCCCGTCCTGCCCGAGCACCCGGGCGTTGAACTGGCGCCGGTCGGTGAGCGTCACGACGATGGTGTCGGCGTGATCGACGAGATGGGCGCTGGTCAGAATGACGCCGCCAGGACTGACGACGAAGCCGGATCCCTCGGTGCGGACGATGACGTCGCCGCCGGTCGCAGGGTCACTGGCTCTCACCGTCTGGGTCGCCGCGATGCTGACGACGGCGGAGCTATAGGCGGCCACCAGCGCGCTGAAGTCAGGAAGCGCGCCTGGGTCTGAGACGATCCGGGCCTGGGCGTGCCAGTCGCCGGATGAGCCCAGGTGGTAGCCGGCAATGGTCGCGGCCAGCGGACACGCTACCATCACGCCGATCACCACGGCGCGCTCGAGTCTCATTTAATGGCGTCGTTGCTGGCTGCGCGCTGATCTTGCCATCCGCCCCCCAGCGCTCGGTACAGCTGGACCACGGCGGTGAGCTGATCCCGTGTGGCCGAGGCGAACTCCAGCTCTGCGCTGAAAAGCTCGCGTTGGATGTCAAGGACCTCGAGCTGGGTGGAGAGCCCACGCTCGTAGCGAAGCGTGACCATCGAGAGCGCCCGGCGGTTCGCCGTCACGCGGCGCTCGCGCTCCGCGCGGATGTCCCTCACCTTGCGGTGAGAGACCAGGGCGTCCTCGACTTCGCGGAACGCTTGCTGGATCGTCTGCAGGTACTGGAGGGCCGCTTGCTGCTGTCGCGCCTCAAAGCCCTTGACGGTGTTCTTGATCCGCCCTGCGGTAAAGAGAGGAACAGTCATGGCGGGACCGATCGACCA
>QHSC01000188.1 GCA_003220345.1 Candidatus Rokuibacteriota bacterium
CCCAGGTGATCTTCATGAGCAATTCGACCCGATCCGTAGCGCCATGCGCGCCGGCGTCTCGCTCGTGATGACCGATTGGGAAGCCGAGGGAGTTTGTCAGGCGATTTTGAAGCTCCGGGGCGAAGTCGAGCGTCGGATTGATCAGCAACGGCGGGCCCAGTAGGAGGCACCGGTTTCTTCCGTTTCTCTGGTTCAACAGGTGGGCCAAGGGAAGGTTTTGTGCGCGCGCCTGAAGCGCACGGCCGTGGAAGATAGCGCTCGAGGTCCGGGGCACGGGGCGGCCCAAAGCCGACGGTGTATCTCGACTAGCCTTGCCTGACCGGATACGGTATACAGTACCCGACGTGGCGAGGCTCGAACGCATCGCGCAAGTGCGATCTCACGTCGAGGAGGCATTCGCATGAAGCTCGCCGAGGAGCAGAAGCAGCAGTTCGATCGCGAGGGCTATCTCTTCTTTCCCAGCCTGTTCAAGCCGGAAGAAATCAAAGTTCTCACCGACGAGGTTCCGGGGCTCTACGCTCAGCGCAGGCCAGAGAATGTCCGCGAGAAGACCGGCGATGTGGTGCGTACCAATTTCGCAGCGCACATGTATAGCTACCCGTTCGCCAAGCTGGCGCGCCACCCCCGCATGGTAGAGCCGATCACGCAGCTGTTCGGCGAAGACGTGTACATGCACCAGTTCAAGATCAACGGCAAGCAGGCGTTCGACGGAGACGTCTGGCAGTGGCACCAGGACTACGGCACCTGGCACGCCGACGACCAGATGCCCGAGGCCCGAGCGATGAACGTCGCGATCTTCCTCGACGAGGTGAACGAGTTCAACGGCCCGCTGATGTTCATTCCCGGCAGCCATAAGCTCGGCGTGCTAGAGGCGGAGCATGACGTCACTACGACCAGTTATCCCCTCTGGACGATCAACCACGAGACGATCGGGAAGCTCGTGGATCGGGGCGGCATCATCGCGCCCAAGGGCCCGGCCGGCTCGATGATCCTGTTCCACGGCTGCCTGGTGCATGCCTCGACGTCCAACCTGTCGCCGTGGAACCGCGTGAGTGTCTACCTCTCGCTATGTGCCGTCTCCAACCACATCCGGTGCTTCAAGCGGCCGGGCTACATCGCGCATCGCGACTTCACGGCCATCCGGTGCCTGCCGGACGACTGCCTCCTCAGACACTATGACGTGCCGCTCCCATGGAAGGACGGGACGCCGGCCGAGGAGCTCCAGGGCAGCCTCAAGGCCGCATAAGAATCAGCGCCAGTCATCGATCAAGTCCACCTCGGGCCGGGTTAACCCGACTCATCGGATCGATGCATCGTCACGCCCTGATTGTCCGTGCGACAGCCTCGCCCTGAGGTCCTGACGGGCGGGCCCTGGTTCCTGGCGGGCCAACTCTCGGTGGCTAAGAGGTCAAGGCTTGATGCCCTGGGGTAGCGCGGTATTCGAGGAAGAGAAGGTCGCGGTCACGCTGGGGGACGGGGTAGGTGGCAAAGCCGGTGGCCGCGACGGCGGCGGCGAGGCGGGAGGCCTCATCGTCGAAGAAGCGCTCGACGGCGCGGAGGTCCTCGCGGATCTGGGCGCCGCGGGCGCGGGCGCCGGCGTGCTCGAGGAGGCGCAAGCAAAGATCGACGAGGACCTCGCGCGATGCGCCGCGCAGGAGGGCCCGCCACATCTCCGGCCATCCCGCGGGCAGCCGCCTGAAGCCGTACACGTAGGAGTGGCGGGGCAGCGCTCGCCGGTCGCGCCGGCTGTGCGGGGTGGGATGGCCGACGAAGCGCAGGAGCCGGACCAGCGCGAAGAAAGCCTCGCCCGTCACGTCGCGCGAGCGGAAAGCGCCGTGGAGGTCGAACCCTTGGAAGGCCTCCGGCGAGGTCGTCAGGCAGAAGCGCGTCTCGCGCTCGTCGGCGCGAATCCCGATGAAGGGGTAGAGGAAGGGAAAGGCGCCGGCCACGTTCCGCGGCGGGCGGAGCGACTGGATGAGGCGGATCTCGGCCAGCGAGGCGTCGAGCTCGGATTCGCAGACCTCCCAGGTGATGCGCTCCGCCAGCCTCACCAGGGCACGGCGCTTCCGCTCCTTCTTCCGCCGGCCGGTCGTCCGGTACTGCGCCAGGCGCCGCCGCAGATTGCGCGCCTTGCCGACGTAGAGTAGCGCGTCCGCCGGGCCGTAGAAGCGATAGACGCCGGGCTCGGCCGGCACGCCGGGCAGGAAGTCGTCGCCGAACTTCCGGTCGAAGGTCCGCACGGGCCCATTGTCCCTGCCAGGGCCGCGATCTCCGCAAGGATTTGTCGGACGATCGGCGTATGATCGGCAGCCATGGGAAAGCTCGACGGCAAAGTTGCGCTCATCAGCGGCGGCGCCCGTGGACAGGGAGCGGCGGAAGCGGAGACCTTCGCGCGGGAAGGCGCGAAGGTCGTCTTCGGTGACATCCGGGATCCAGAGGGCCAGAAGGTCGAGGCCGCCATTCGCGACGCCCAGGGTGAGGCCACGTACGTGCACCTGGACGTCATCAACGAGGCGGATTGGCAGAACGCCGTGCAGACCGCGATCCGCCGCTACGGACGGCTGAACATCCTGATCAACAACGCCGCGATCGTCATACCGCGAGTCCCGATCGAGGAACGCACGGCCGAGGAGTGGGACCGCGTCATGGCCGTCAACGCCAAGGGCGTGTTCCTGGGCACGAAATACGCCATCCCGGCCATGCGCGCCGCGGGCGGGGGCTCGATCGTGAACATCTCCTCGGTGGCAGGGATCGGCCAGTCGTTACACCAGGAGCCCGCGTACGCCGCCAGCAAAGGCGCCATCCGGATCTTCACGAAGGTGACGGCGAGCCAGCACGCCAAGGACCGGATCCGTTGCAACTCCGTGCATCCGGGCCCGGTGGACACGGAGATGTTCCACAGCGCGTTCCGGGACCGGGAGGCCCTGGAGCGCCGCCTGCAACGGGTCCCGCTTGGGCGGATGGGAACGGTCGCGGAGATCGTGACCGCCGTGCTGTATCTCGCCTCCGACGACTCGTCCTACATGACCGGCAGCGAGTTGGTGATCGACGGCGGCGCGCTGGCGCAATGACCTCGGAACGCGCGCTGCGCGCGCGGGTGAATTGGCCCGGCTCGCCAGCGACCCACCTCAACCGAGCCGCGCGTTTCGCCCCATGCTCGCCCTGGGTGGGCCGTGTTTTGGACGTGAACGAGCCCCCAATGGGTAGGTGTCGCCAACACGGCCGAATCTCGTCACTTCACTGGCCCGAATCCGGCGCTTCTGGCGCCAGGCGGGCGCCGTAAAGCCTCGTTAGACCACACGACCGGACAATGGACCATATCTTGCCCCTCTCCCTGAGCGACTCGTCTACTACCGAGTCTCCGGACGGAGGTGGCGATGCGACGGCTTTCGCAAGAGTTCCTTCAATGGCTCTTCATGTTCCGGCTGGTGGCGCTCGTTCTGACTTGTCTCGCCCTGGCCGGGTGTGTCAGCGGCGGGGTGGTGATGAAGCATCCGGTCACCGGAAAGACCGTCGAATGCGGGCGTTATGCTTGGGCATCATCCTCCCTGCTGTCGCTGACCTTGGAAAGTAGGGAGCGCGATTGCATCAACGACTTCCGGCTCCAGGGTTACCAGCGCGTCACCGACTAGGCCCGCGGTGGCGATGACGGATCAACCAAGAATGCGCCGCACCTTCCGTTCAGAACTGACGGCCCGGCTCGGCGTCTTGCTCCCTGCGGCTGTCATAGAGCCTGTGCCCTCATTGGGAGACGCGCGGAACGTCTTCCGGCGCTGAGATCCGCGCCGACCTCCGCGCCGTCGAGCGCGCTTCGTGCGCCCAAGGCTCCGGATGAGCGTGACAATCGGCGCGCAGCGTCGGCGCCAGCACATCAGATGACCACTCGCGATTCTTTGCCTGCATGAAGACGCAGGTCCAGGCTCACCCATTCCCCGATTGGCTAAAGGCCCAGAAGAGGGAAGCCAAGTAGCCCCCCCAGTGGGAGTCGGGTCAGCGAGTCCCGCTGTGGCGCATCTCCTGTGCTCCCCCTTCCGGCGGCGTAATTCTTACACGCGCGAACGACACAGTGCCGAGTCGTTTGTGCTCTGAACCTTTGCCCTCGTGACCGCCGTCCGGCCGAGTTGGGAGCGTTCGGCGGCAACCGGCCGGTCCCCGAGTCCGGGCACGACTTTTGCGAGTGCTCGGGGCCATGACTTGTCCCGAAGCCCGGCAGCTCTATGCAGCCCTCATCGCCGGAGAACTGGGAATCTCAGAGACGGCCCTGCTCGAAGCTCATCTCAACCGTTGTGCCGACTGCCGGCAGATCGTGGAGGGCCTCTACCAGGTGGCGCCACGCAATCGGGAGGGACGGATCGTTCCCGCCGGTGACATGGGAATCCGTGCGGGGAGCCGCTTGTTCCTGCCGCTCCTGGTTTTGGTGGCTCTGGGCGCCAGCGCCTTAGTGGTCGCTCCGGGGCTTGCCCCTTATGCCTGGCACCGGGCCACCGCGCTTGTGGTTGGCGCCCGCCATGCGACCTCGCAGCTGGCCACGCGGACTGCCCCGCCGCCCGAGCCGAACCAGTTAGAACCTCCTTCCGAGGCCCCTCCGATCGGCAAGCCCGATGTGATACCGCCGTCGAGCCCATCCGCCTCCTCTTTGCCTCTGGCGCCTACATCGCCGAGCCTCCCGTCACCAATGGAATCCGAACAGACGACGGCGGCAGCACCCACCGAGCCCACAGGCAAAGAGGCGGAGCGCGCAAGCGCGCCACCGGCACCAAGCGCGCCCGCGCCTTCGCCTCGACGCGCCTCAACACAGAAGCCGGCAGAGTCGGCTGCCACCGCGTCGCCCCGGAGCACGGAGCGACGGCAAGCCCGACAGGGGGGACAGGCTGTGCTGGTCGAGCCGGCAGCCCCACATTTGATCTCGCCTATAAAAGCCTCGGAGACGGATGTCGTCGTGCAGATCTCGACTCGCGATCGCGCAGTGGCCGAGCGCGACATTAACTTGCTGCTCGTCCGGCTCGGCGGGACCAATCTCGGCCAGGCCGAAGGCGCCGCGATCGTCGCTGTGGTTCCGCAGTCGAGCTACGGCGAGTTCACGCGCGGTCTCGCGCAGATCGGCTCGTGGAACCTTGAAGCCAGCCGCTCGTCACTGCCGGATCCCGTCCACGTGGCGGTCAGACTCGCGAAGTAGCGCCGGCGTCGACACCTCGACCCTCGCGCCTTGGCTCGAATAAGCGAGGGGATTTGCCCTCAAGGATTTCCCAGCGGATCTTGTGCTCGTCAAGCCACGACTCCGTGGCCGTCCGCTTCAGGCGCCGGCCGCTCGCGACCTAGTGGCGCACCCTGTCAGTGCCAAGGCAAGAGCCTGGCCTCGCCGCCCCGGGAGCCGATGCCACAGCGACAGCGGCAGGGCATACTGAGCCCGTGACCCGACGCCGTGTCCTCCTCTTCGTCGCTGTCATCACCACCCTGATAGTCTCGGCGACCGCGGTCTGGCTCGCGCTGCCCAGGCTGGCCCGCTGGGCCGTGGTCTGGCAGGTCGAGGCCCAAACCGGCCGCAAGCTGACGATGCGGGAATTCGACTTCGATCTCCGTAGTGGCCGCCTGCGAATCGCCGGGCTCCGGCTGGATGATCGCGAGCCGGGTCCACCGCTCGCCGAGCTCGACCGGCTCGAGGTGCGCTTCCGTCCCGGCACGCTGCTGCGCGGCCACCTCTGGATCGAGGATCTCGCGCTCGACAATCCTCGCGTGCGCATCCTGCGGACCGGTCGCGGACTTCTCAACATCTCCGATCTGCTGCGCCCGTCCAAGCCGCGCAAGCAGGCGGCCGCCTTCACCCTCGATCGCCTCGCGCTCACCCGCGGCGCGATCATGTTCGAGGACCGCACACTGACCCCGCCCCGCGCCTGGCGGGCTGACGCGCTGACCATCGAGGCCGCCCAGCTCTCCACCGTGAACCCGGAGCCGCGCGGCCGCGGACGCCTGACCGCCACCGTGGCCGGCGCGCCGCTGTCGGTCGAGGTGTCCGAGGTCCGGCTCGCCCCGATGCACGGGCGCGTGCGAGTCAGTCTCCGTGACATGGACGCGACCCTTGCCAACCTCTACCTGCCGCCCAACACCGCGGTGGTGCTGGAGCGCGCCCTCGTCTCGGCCGGACTGACCGCCACCGCGGACGCGCAGGATGGCCTCCGGCTCGACGGCCAGGCCCGGCTCGACAATCTGGTGATGCGCCGGCGCGGCGTGGACGCCTCGCTGGTCACCGTCCCGTCGCTGACCTTCGCCCTCACCACTAAGAAGGGAGCCGACGGGCGGCCGCGGGGCCACGTCGAGGTCATCGGGCGCGCCACCGTGCACGATCCGCGACCCGGGCAGACCAATCGCTTCGAGCTGGAGCGGGTGAAGCTGGTGGTTGACGGCCTCGACGCGTCCGGCCGCGCACCGGCTCAGGTCACCCTCACCGCGACGCTGCCTGGCGGCGGCGCATTTGATGTGCAGGGCACCGCGAATCCCATCCCGCTCGGCTCGGCGCTGCGCGCGCGAATCAGTCGAGTTGACCTGGCCTTCTGGGCGCCTTATCTCGATCTCCCGCTGCAGTTCAACGGCATCATCGAGACGGACCTCACGGTGGACGTGACCACCGCGGCCGGCGCGGCTGGGATGACCGGCACGACAGGGGAGGGTGGCGACCTCACGACGCGCGTGCGCGGGCGCGCCACCCTGAATGGCGCCACCGTCTACGGCCCGCGCGCGGCCGACGGCGCGCCCCCCGCGCCCGAGACCGCGCCCGCCACCGGCACCGGGAGCGAAGGCCAAACGCGCGAGGGCCGGCGACGACTCCTCGCCGCCGACCGGATGGAGCTGACCGGTCTCGACGCGCAGTGGCCGAAGGTGCGTGTCGAGCGCGTGCACCTGGCCCGGCCCCGCGTGCGCATCGAGCGGGATCGCGCGGGCCGTTTTCCGATCGCGGACATCGTGCAATCGCTCCGGCCCAACGCGGCGCCCGCACCATCGGCCCGCCCCGCCGCGAAGTCGGCGACCACCGGTGCGCTGGCGCTCGAGATCGGCGAGATCGTGGTCGAGCAAGGCCGGGTGCGGTTCGACGATGCCTCGGTCGCGCCGCCCGCGCGCCTGCGGGTCGGGCCGATCGCACTCACCGCGAACGACGTCACGTGGCCGGGCCGGCAACCCGCCCGGGTCAAGCTCTCCGCCAGCACCCCGGAGGCCGGCACGTTCGACGCCGAGGGCACCGTCGCGCTCGATCCCGTTCGCTTCGAGCTGCGCGCGCGCGTGGCGGGTGTCACGCTCGCGCCGTATCGCTCCTACGTGCCACTGACCGCGCGGCTGCAGGGCCGGCTCGAGGCCGACATGGCGTTGAAGGGCCGGCTCGGGGAGACGATGCAGCTCAATGCCCGCGGCACCGCCGCCCTCGGCGATCTCTCCTTCGCCGACGGCGACCGGCCCGTGCTCACCGTCGGCCGCCTCGAGATGGTCGGCCTCGACTACACCTGGCCGGCCACCGCCACGATCGAGCGCGTGCACATGAAAAAATCGTGGGTGCACATCGAGCGGCGGTCCGACAGAACCCTACCGATCACCACGCTGTTCGCCCCGCCGCGCCCGGCGTCGACCCCGGCCGCGAGCCCGGCGGCCCCCGCGCCCCCGGCGGCCCTTGCTCCGTTGCCAACCGCCGAGACCGGCAAGGCCAACGTGACGGTGCGTGAGGCCATCTTCGAGGACGGCAGCGCGACGATCGTGGATGCGGCGGCGAGCCCGCCCGCGCGCCTCGGGGTGAACGGCGTGCGGCTCGCCGCGCGCGACTTCCGGTGGCCCGCGCGCGGCCCGATCCCGATGGAGCTCGACCTGTCCACCCCGGGCGCAGGTACGCTCACCGCGCGGGGCAGTCTCGACCTCACCGCCCGCGCGCTCGAGGCACAGGTCACGCCCAGCGGCGTGGACCTGTCACCCGTGCGGCCGTACCTGCCTGTGCGCGGGCGGATCGCGGGCAAGGCGAGCGGCGACTTCCAGGTCAAGGCGACGCTCGAGCCGCTCACGATCACCGCCCGCGGCACGGCCACACTGGCCGATCTGGCCGTGGCCGACGGTGACCGGCCGGTAGCCACGGCCGCGCGGCTCGAGACCACCGGCATCGACTACACGTGGCCCGCAACCGTGGTGATCGAGGCCGCACGGCTGCAGAAGCCGTGGGCCCAGATCGAGCGCGCGCCCGACGGGAGCTTCCCGATCATCGCGCTGCTCACGCCGGTGGCGCCCGCGGTGCGCGGCGGCACCCCGTCCGCCCAGGCTGTGCCGAAGATGCCCGCGCCAAAGGTAGATGTCCGCGTGCGCCGTGTCGCGGTGGAGGATGGAGTGATCGCGATCCTGGATGGAGTGGTGAGCCCTCCCGGACGCATCCAGCTCCAGGGCGCGAGCCTTCAGGTCCAGAACATCGGCTGGCCCGCGCGCGAGGCGTCCCAGGTGAAGCTGCGCACGGAGACTGCCACCGGCGGCCAGGTCGAGATGCAGGGGCAGCTTCGCGTGGATACCCAGGCGGTGGACATGCAGATCATGGCCAAGCAGCTCGACCTGGCGACGATGCAGGCCTTCCTGCTCTCGCGCGGCACCCTCGAGGGCAAGATGGACGCCGACCTGCGCGTGCGGGGCACGTTGGCGCCCCTGGCTGTCGCGGCCACTGGCCGCCTTGCCTTCGACGATCCCACCTTCGGCGACGGGCAGCGCATGCTCGCCTACATCAAGCGGGTGGACGTGGCCGGTCTCGACGCGGACTGGCCGCGCCGCGTGACGATCGAGCGCACAGCGGTCAACCGGCCGTGGATCCTCCTGGAGCGCGAGACGGACGGCACGGTGCCGCTGCTCGAGCGCCTGATGTCAGCCCCGTCCACGCCCAAGGTCGCGCCTGCGCCTCGCGACCCAGGCGCGACCATGCCGGGCGCCCCGCCGGGCTCCTCCGCGCCGCCGCCCGTCATCAGGATGAGCTCGCTCGCGGTGGACGAAGGCTTCGTGCGCTTCGTGGATCGCACGACCAGGCCGGCCTTCGTCGAGGAGGCCTCCCGCATCGCAGTGAGCAGCCGCGGGCTCGGCACCGCGCCCGGCAGCCGCGGCGAGGTGGCGATGAACGGGCGGCTCACCGGCGGCGCGCCCTTCGAGATCAAGGGCACGCTGGGCGCGCTCGGCGGCCCGCTCAACTTTGAGATCGACGGCAAGCTCACCGACTTCCCGCTCACTCGTGTCAACCCGTACAGCAACAAGCTGATCGGCTGGGTGGCGCGCCGCGGCGCCTTCGGCGCCACCGTGCATTACCGCGTGACCGATAATCGGATCGAGGCCAGCAACGATCTTCTCATCGGCCAGCCCGAGTATGCCGCCTCGCGCAGCGGCGACGAGGTGCGCGATCGGGTCGGGGTGCCGTTTGGCGTGCTCGTCTCCCTGCTCAAGAACATGCGCGGGGAGATCCGCCTGTCGGTGCCCCTCTCCGGCGACCTCGCCTCCCGTCAGTTCAACCTGAGCGACGCCTTCTGGGCCGCGGTGCGCGAGACGGCGGTCAGCGTATTGGCCCTACCGGTGAGCTGGGTAGGCAAGATCTTCTACACCGAGGACGCGCGCATCGAGACGGTGCGGATCTGGCCGGTCTACTTCGAGGCGGGCACCACCCGGTTTGCCCGCGGCTTCGAGGAGCATGCCGAGCGGCTGGCCAGATTCCTCCACGATGCCCCTGGGCTGACGCTCGCCATGAAACCCGTTCATACGGTGGAGGACCTCGTGGCGCTCAAGCGCGAGGCGGCCCGCCAGCGCATCGACGCGGCCGCCCGCGAGCACGGCCAGACCCCGGCGGCGGCCGCGGCGCGGCTCTTCGTGGAGCGCTTCCCGGGCCAGGCGCCGCCGCAGGGGTTGGAAGCTCTCGTGACGGAGCTGGCGAAGGCCGAGCCGAATCCGGACGCGGCGGCCCGCAGCCTCGCGGCCCGGCGCATGGAGACCACCCGAGCCCGCCTCGAAGCCGCGAAGGGAGCCGCCAATGCGGAGCGCCTGCACGTCACTGAGGGCGTGGTCCCGGTCGAAGCCTCTGGCCAGGGCCGCATCGAATTCGAGATCGTGCCCTAGAACTTGGTGAGACGCCGAAGCGCCGGGACGCTCCCAGGGCGAGGCCGACGCCCGCGGCGATCCCCGTTATGCACGTGAAGCATTTCAAATCTTCTCCGTTGAAAGGAGTTGTCAGGACTCTCGGCCTAACATAGCGTCTAGCGCGCAAGAAAGATGGGCTCTTCTTGCGAATCTAAGACTAGAATGCCTCTCGTTATGCGAAAGAAATCAAAGAGAGGCGCATCGAGCCTGTGATAGCGCGACTGCATGAATCGGCGAGAAACAGAGTGGTGGGCTCGCTCGGGCTTTGCTTCCTGCTGCTGCTCGCGGGCCCCGGTCGGCTCGCCGCGCAGGACAGCGACTCGCGCCTCTTCCCCGGGTCCGCGGACGGTGGCCGGCCGGCGCCGAGCGAGAGCGCCCCGTTGACGCGATCGTCTCCGATCTACCGCATGCTGCCGGAGGAATCTCGCGATGACGAGCCCTGGATGGCCTCCGCGGACCTCGGGACGGACACACCGCTGAGGCTTGGGCTGGATGCCCGGCGACCGACCGGGACGTCGCTCACGTCCGCCGCCGCCCTCTCGTTACCGGCCACCGAGCCGGCTTCCTGGACGCAGCCCTGCCCGACGCACCGGCTGCTGTCGGCCGATTCCACCGAGTGTGAGCGACGCATGGCATTCGCGGGTCTCACGATGGACGCCCGTCCACAGCTCGAACAGGCCGAAGCCGAACTACCGCGGTCGGTCTTCCTGGAGCGTCACCGGCTCCTCTTTTCGACACTCATTCCGATCACGTCGATAGGGGCGGTCACGGCCAACTCGCTCGTCGCGTATAACACCAATCACAGCTTCCGGATCCACCAGGAGGGCTGGTTCGGTCGCGACACGACCAACGGCGGCGCGGACAAGGCCTCCCACCTCACCGATTACTTCGTCGTCACCCATCTGTTCGAAGACGTCTACAGGATGCTCGGTTACTCGGAGAAAACGGCGATCCTGGCAAGCTTCAGCCTGGCGGTCGCAACGGGGTTGGCGAATGAGGTGAGCGACGGGTTCACGAGGCACGGTTTCTCGTGGGAAGATTTCGCGATGGACGCAGCCGGGGCCACGGCTGCGAGCGTGATCTCGCTGACCCACACGAAAGACCTCTTTGGAATGCGAACGTCCCATCTCCCTGGCTCTACCTACACCCACGACGTCTACTCAGCCGATTTCAAGCTCTCCGGGCTCGGCCAGCGTCTGGGAGTCAACCTCGGGCCTCTGCGCTGGCTGGTCCTCTCGGTCACCTACGGCGCCAAGGGTTACCGGGTCCAACCCCCGATCGAACACCAGCGCCAGCTCGGCTTCGAGGTCGGTCTCAACCTTCAGCAGATCCTGAACGATCTCGGAGTGAAGCGGAACACCTGGTGGGGCTACTCGCTTCATCTCGTAGGTGACAACGTCCGGTTCCCGTTCACCGCGGTAGGGATGCGCGTGGACCTGAACCGCGGCAAGTGGCACGGTCCGAATAACGGCAATTACGACTAGCCCCCGCTTGCGACGCTATTGCTTGTTCCTCGCCACGCACCACTTCACCGCTTCAACGACGGTCCCTCGTGGCAGAAAGGGCGGAGCCCCTCCGAGCCTGACCTCGATCGAGGCTGACGTAACCGCCACATCCCAAGCCACGAATGTAGGGGAAATACTTGGCCGTCCAATCACATGCCACCCGTCCGCTTCGCGCCGAGTCTCTTGAACAACGCTCCACACGGAACTCATTTCCTCGTAGATTCGATCCTGAATGCAGCGCGCCGTTGCTTCTTGGTGCTGTTCCGCTACGGACGGTAGCTGCAACGTGGGTGGTTCTGCTCTGACCGCATTGAGAGTTCGCCCGCAGCCAGCAGCGAGGATGATGCAAGAAACGACCGCTAGGGTAAGGCGGAGCTCATCGAGCAGGGTGCGCATGCGCGGCAGATGGTAGCAGCCGGCAGCGTCGATGCGCCAGTGTCAACTACCGGGACAGCAGCCCTCTAGCCACGCCGCCTGCGATGACTTGGTGGCGAGAGGCACTCCGCTATCCGGAGTGCGCCTTGCCCAGCTGGATAAAGTGGACGAATCGCACTCGGTAGTCCTTACCGTACTGGAAGAAGCGTCGACGGGGCGATGCGCACAGGCGGCCCTTTCGGCCTTCGGTCCGGCTGACTTGCCCATTGTTCGGATCGGCATCGTCTATGCCCGTTCGGCATCATCTATGCTCGTGAAGTAGCGCAGCGTGGAGGTGGTGCAGGCGATGGCCTACCGGATCGGCCCGGGATGAACGGCGAGGATCTTTGTCGAGGTGTCGAGCATGGCTGGCCACCCGTCGCGCCCCGCTTTGTGTTCGTGACCGGCGAGAAATCTGGCGGCTTTCACGCCGCTGCAGTGGCAACTGGATGACTAGCCAAGGAGAACGTCAAATGGCCACTTACATCTTGCCCGATCTCCGTTACGATTACGGCGCCCTCGAACCCCATGTGTCAGGGCGCATCATGGAGCTCCACCACGACAAGCACCACGCAGGGTATGTCAAAGGCGCCAATGATACGCTCGAGCAACTGCATGAGGCCCGTGTCAAGGGGGACTTCACGCGCCTCGCGGCGCTGGAAAGGTCCCTGGCCTTCAACTTGTCCGGCCATGTCCTCCACTCGCTCTTCTGGCAGAACCTCGCTCCGCAGGGGGAGGAGCAGCCCCACGGAGCGCTCGCGGAGGCGATCGACCGGGACTTCGGCAACTTCGACACCTTCAAGCAGCAGATGACTCAGGCTGCCTCGACGATCATGGGATCGGGGTGGGCCGCTCTCATATGGGAACCGGTGGGCGGCTGTCTCCTGACCACTCAGAT
>QHSC01000189.1 GCA_003220345.1 Candidatus Rokuibacteriota bacterium
GTACACGCTCGCGAACACTGCGCACTCCGCGCGAGCCCTACGCGAAGCGCACATCCGTGTGCTCAGCAAGTCCTCGGGCATCTCAAAGCCGATGGCTGACCTTCAGGTCGGTCGTTCTTCGCGACGGCCCACGCACCGCCGGCACCTGCACCAGATCACGCACGTCGTCCGTATCGTCGCCAGTACAGGAGCGCGATGGCTGGCCCGACAGGAGGCCGCCGTGCTCGTGGCTGTGCTGGTCGTCCTGCTCGCAGTGTTCGGCTTCGTCAGGATTGCGGAGGAGCTGGGCGAAGGCGAGCTGGCGAAGCTTGACGAGTGGCTCCTGGAACTTTTGAGGGTGCCCGGTGAACCCCACCATCCCGTCGGGCCGCCCTGGCTCATGGAGGCCGCCCAGGACATCACCGTGCTCGGTGGCCGCACCATGCTGCTTGCCGTGACGCTGTTTGCCACGGGATATCTGGCGCTCGAGCGGAAATATGGGGCGATGTGGCTGGTAGCGGCAGCCGCAGGAGGCGGTGGGGTGCTGAGCACTGTGATGAAGCAGCTATTCGGTCGCGACCGACCCGATATCGTTCCCCATCTCGTCGCCGTCACTTCACCAAGCTTTCCCAGCGGCCACTCCATGCTGGCCGCCATCATGTATCTCACCCTGGGGGCGTTGCTCGCTCGTTTTGCGGTGCGGCGCCGGACCAAGGTGTATCTGATTGCCGTGGCGCTCTTCGCCACCCTTGTGGTCGGCATCAGCCGCGTCTATCTAGGAGTCCACTATCCGAGCGATGTGCTGGCCGGCTGGTGCGCCGGCCTGGTCTGGTCCTTGATCTGCTGGCTCGTGGCGCGGTATCTGCAGTATCGCGGCACTGTCGAGAGATCGGGCCGCATCTGATGTGTGCCCCGACGAGTCCCGTGATGCGTCGAGCAGCACATCATGAATGGCACGGTCGCCTTCTAACCATGATGGTGCTCGTGGCGGTGCTTCTGTGGCCGCGTCCGACCGTGGCGGCTCCCGTCCCGGTCCACCTCGTCGAGGGTGTCACGCATGGATTCCTAGTGCTTCGCACCGTCACCGGCGTGGTCATTGCGTCAGGTGATCTCCTCCAGAGAGCGAAGGGCGGAGTGACCGAGAGCCGGATGATATTCCGCTTCAAGGACGGGTCGGTATTTGACGAGACCGTGATGTTCACTCAGGAACGCGTCTTTACCCTGCAGAGCTACCGTCTGCGACAGCGGGGGCCGGTCTTCACCGAGGACACCGAGATCTCATTGGAGCGCGCCACCGGGACGTACCAGGTTAAAAGCAAGGCCCACATCGACGGACGAGAGAAACTTCTCAATGGCACGCTGGTCCTGCCTCCCGACGTCTACAACGGCATGCTCCTCACGGTCGTGAAAAATCTTCCCAAGGGAGCCAGCGAGACGGTGCACATGATAGCCTTCACGCCCGCACCCCGGCTCATCAAGTTGGAAGTGTCGCCCGCAGGCGAGCAGAAGGTGCTGGTCGGCGATCTCGCGAAGACCGCGATCCAATATCTCTTCAAGCCCCGGCTCGGGAGTTGGCTCAAGCTCTTTGCCACGCTCCTCGGACGCGTGCCGCCGGACTTCCACGCCTGGATCGTCACCGACGAGGTGCCGGCGTTCGTACGGTTCGAGGGTCCGCTCTATGCGACGGGTCCGGTCTGGCGAATCGAGGTGACGAGCCCCCGCTGGCCGGACTAGAAAAAAGCGGGCACCGTCATGCGAGGGTTTGTCCGCGCTGCAAGGCATTGTGTGGTCTTCGACCAAGGGGAAGGGTGGAGGTGACGCGATGCTCAAGCTAGAAGTGAAGACGCGGCTCCCCGAGGAGCAAGTGAAACAACGTATCACGGCCTTCTTCAGGGACGGCAATGGGCTGAATATCACGGCCGAAGCCCCCGATTGCCTGAGCTTCGAGGGTGGCGGCGGCTACGTGACGGTCACCATCTGCCGCGAGGCGAACGGGACTCGGGTAGAGCTCGAGACACGAGAATGGGAGGAGCAGGTCAAGCAGTTCGCCCGGGACGTGTCGTGAGATGTGGCGGGTTTGCTAGAGTTTGATCCGAGCCACTTCCGACGTGATCGGCCTGCCCAACCGCCGCCACGGTGGAAGGATCTGGGTGAAGAGTGAGCTGGGCACAGGCTCGACGTTCATCTTCACGCTCCCGGTGCGCCGGGACGATTGAGCTGATTCTTGTCAATTGCTTCTGCAATCTGGATTCGTCGGTTACGCCACCATCTGGATCATCCACAGGTCATCGCAGAGGTTGGAATCGGTCAGGTACGCATACGGGATCGTGAAGTAGCCTTGCATCCCCCACGACGTGCCCCAGGAATTGCGCATCACGAAGCGCTGTTCAGCGTCGTTGTACCCGACCGCGAGGATGGCGTGGCCGCCGAGTAGCTTCTCGCTGTTCGGGGGCATCGGAACGATGCCGGACCTGGCGACCTGCTGCGACTCGAACGACTCGTACACCGAGATTCCCAGGATGATGGGTAACCCTCCGGCCAGACATGCTCTCATCTGATCAAGAGTCTGAACCACGCGCCGGTAGGTGACCGCCTTGCCGAGGGATAGATGAACAGCCGGGACGGCGCAAACGGCTTGGGCTCCTTCTGTCGGATCTGTTCGAATTGGATCGCGGCGGCGATGGCGTTGGCGGTACACGAGCCGAGCTGGCCCTGATCGTAGACGGGCGGACAGCCGGGTCGCAGGTCAACCGAGGGCGGCAGGGTGGTGATTCGCGCCGCCGCATAGACGAGGTCCCGATGGTCGGGGACATCCGGCATCCATCCGTAGTGCCCGAGATACTTGCCGCCCGAGGCGACTTTCGACGTCCTCTTGGCGCCCCGTCGACTCTTCGATGCCGTCCGCCGCTTTTTCTTGGCCATCACTTCGCCTCCTGACTGACTGTTAGATGCGCCACCCCATTGCCTGATCACTCCATGCCGGCAGGCTAGTGGGGCGGCGGCACAGGGTCAAGGGGGCAGTGAAGGCAGAATTCCCAGCCCAGGTCGCCAGTGTGGGAAGCAGACGACAGGACCACCGGGCGGGAAACTCCTTCCCGGTCATCGCGACTCGGGTCATAGTGAGGGGTGCCT
>QHSC01000183.1 GCA_003220345.1 Candidatus Rokuibacteriota bacterium
CAGATTGCACGGGGCAAGGACAAGTTTTACGCGCCGTCGCCGCTTCCCATGCGAGCGCTCGGGCTAGAGGGGCGCGGGAGCCCGGCGTAGCTCCTGCCACTGCGCCGCGTCGTGCCCGTAGACGACCGTGGCGCCCTGGCGGTCCCGGTACTCGCGGAGCCTGGCCAGCGAGCGCGACATCTCCGCGGGGTCCCAGAGCGTGTTGGGCAGGACGTCGCGGTCCATGGTCTCCCGCGTGTAGCAGGCATCCGCGGTGAGCACGAAATCCGTGCCCTTGCCGGAGCGCACACGCACCGACTGGTGACCAGGCGTGTGGCCGTAGGTGGGAAGGAGCACGACCTGGCCGTCGCCGAAGACGTCGTGCTCGCCGTCGATCAGCTGGTAGTCGAGCGGCAAATCGAAATCGATGGGGCTCGGGCTGTAGCGCATCTGCGCGCCCGCCAGCACCTGGCGGGCCGCGTCCATCTCGGGGCGCTGGACGAGGAAGGTCGACCGCGGGAAGAACTCGTTGCCGCCGCAGTGATCGAAGTGGAAGTGGGAGTTGACCACGTAACGGATGTCGTCGGGCGCCAGATCGAGCAGCGCGAGCTGGCTCACCACCTCGTCGCTGGGCTTGGAGCGGAGGCGGAAGCGGGAGGCGCGGCCCTCCCCCAGGCGCCCCACCGGGTCGGTGAGGGCCTGGCGATGGACTCCGGTGTCGACGAGGACATTGCCGCGGGGATGCGCGATCAGGAAGCAGATGACGGGCACGGTCATGCGCGTGCCGGGAGCGACGTCGCAGAAGAAGCCGCTCCGGTCGAGATCGATGAGTCCACCGCAGAGTGCGTAGACGTTGAGCATGGGGTCCCCTCACGCGCGTAGTCGCGGATCCAGAGCATCGCGCACGGCATCGCCTACGAAGTTCAAGCCTACCACCGTGATGAAGAGGGCCGCCCCTGGGCCGAAGACGATCCAGGGCGCCTGCTGGAGATAGCCGCGGCCGGCATTGATCATGCTGCCCCAGGAGGCGCCGGGGGGCTGGATGCCGAGCCCCAGGAAGGACAGCGAGGCCTCGGCGAGGATGGCGAAGGCCACGCTGAGCGAGGCCTGGATCACGATGGGGGCGATGGCATTCGGCAGGACGTGATGCCAGGCGATGCGCCAGCCCGGCGCCCCCAGGGCGCGGGCCGCTTCCACGTACTCGCGCGCCGTGATGGTCAGCACCTGGCCGCGCATGAGGCGGGCGAAGGTGGGCGTGTAGACCACGCCGAGGGCGATGACCACGCCCGTGAGCCCCGCCCCGAGCACGGCGCCCAGTGCCAGGGCGAGCACGAGCGGGGGAAACGAGAGCACGGCGTCCATCAGACGCATCACGAGCCCGTCGGCCTGTCCGCCCGCGTAGCCGGCGAGGAGACCGAGGAGACCGCCCGCCACCACGGCGATGGCCACCGAGCCGAGCCCCGCCACCAGCGAGACGCGCGTGCCCCAGATCACGCGCGAGAGCACGTCACGCCCGACGTTGTCGGTGCCGAGGAGATGGGCGCGGCCGGGCTTGGCCAGGACGTTGCCGAGGTCCTGCTTGAGGGGGGCGTGGGGAGACACGACGGGCGCGAGCACCGCCACCACGAGGGCGGCAAGCATCACCACGACGCCGAGGGGGGCGAGGCGGGTGCGCGCGGCATGCCGCAGCACGGCCCATCGCCGCGCGCTCACGGGCGGCGCCGCCACTGGTCCTGCCACGACCGCGGCCGGCTCAGCGATATCGGATCCGCGGATCGATCCAGCCATACAGGAGATCCACGAGCAGGTTGCTCACGATGAAGCCGACGGCGATGAGCAGGACCACGCCCTGCACGAGCGGATAGTCGCGCGCGAAGACGGCGTCCACCACCAGGCGCCCCACGCCGGGCAGGGCGAACACGTACTCGGTGATGACGGCGCCGCCGATCAGGGTGCCGAGCTGGAGGCCAAGCACCGTGACCACGGGAATCAAGGCGTTCTTCAGCACGTGGCCGCGGATCACCTTCCACTCCGAGAGCCCCTTGGCCCGCGCCGTGCGGACATAGTCCTCGGAGAGCGCCTCCAGCATGCTGGAGCGGAGCGTGCGCGTGACCACGGCGGCCAGGGCCAGCCCCAGCGTGATGGCGGGCAGCACGAGCGAGCGCAAGCCCAGCCACGGCTCCTCCAGGGGGTCGGTATAGCCGGAGATGGGGAGCCAGCGAAGCTTGACGCCGAAGAAGAAGATGAGGAGGAGGGCGAGGAGAAAGTTGGGCATGCAGATGCCGAACAGGGCGAACGAGGTGCCCACGCGGTCGACGGAGGTATTGCGCCGGGCGGCGGAGAGGATCCCGATGGGCGTGGCGATGATCAGCGAGATGGCCATGGCCAGCCCGGCCAGCTGGAGGCTCGGCCGGATGCGCTTGCCCACGTTCTCGATCACGGGCTCCCGGTTGCGGATCGAGTGGCCGAGGTCGCCACGCAGGAGCCGAGCCATCCACGCCGCGTACTGGATGTAGATCGGCTGGTCCATCCCGAGCTCCCGGCGGAGGTTCTCCTTCACGGTGGCGTCGGCGGACTCCGACATCATGACGTCGATGGGATCGCCCGGCGTGAGATGGATGAGGGTGAAGACGCCGGCGGTGACGAGCAGCAGCACGGGCACCGTCGCGAGGAGACGGCGCAGGACGAGGCGGCCCACGGGTCGGGGAGGCGGGCGCGCCTACTTCAGCCAGACCGTCCGGAAGCGCATCATGCCGTCCGGGATCGGCTCATAGCCCTGCACCCGCAGGCTGAAGGCCTTGGGCTCGATGGGATGGACGATGTAGACCATGGGCAGCTCGTCCTGCAGGATGCGCGTCAGCTCGCCGTAGAGCTTCTTGCGCTCCTCGCGGCTCGAGGCCTCGCGCGTCTTGTCGAGGAGCGCGTCGATCTGCGGATTGGAGATGCCCGACCAGTTGAGCGACATCCCCGGCGTGGTCTTGAAGAACTGATAGATGTTGCCGTCCGGGTCGGGACGGCCCGACCACTGGTAGCTGATCATGTCGAAGTTCTTGCTGTTGCCGTCGGAGAGCTGGGTGGCGGCGTCGACCAGCTTGATCTTCACCTGCATGCCCGCCTCGGAGAGCTGGGCCTGGATCACTTCCGCCTCTTGCACGTTGATGGGAATGTTGGCGGTGGTGATGGTGAACGGGAATCCCGTGGGCTTGCCTCCCTCGGCCAGCTTGGCCTTGGCCTTGGCGAGGTCACGCTTGATGTACGGGATGCTCTTGTCATAGGCCCAGCTCGTGGGGGGCACGGGGCCGTTGGCGGGCACGCCGACGTTGAGCCACACGCCCTTGACGATCTGCTCGAGGTCCAGCGCATATGCCACGGCCTGACGGAGGGGCTTGCTGTTGAAGGGCGGGCGGGTCTGGTTGAGCTGATAGGCGAAGGCGGCGAGCGACGGGACGTCCAGCACGGACACGTTCCTGTCGGCCTTGACCGCGGCCACGTCGCGCGGCTGGACGTAGTCGATCACGTCGATCTCGCCCGACTGCAGGCTCTGCAGCTTCACGGTGTCGTCGGGAATGGGGCGATAGCGGATCCGATCCAGGTACGGCCCGCCCTGCTTGTTCCAGTAGCTCTCGTTGCGCTTGATGATGAGGTGGTCGTCCTTGATCCACTCCACGAACTCGAAGGGCCCGGTGCCCGCGCCCTTGGCGTTGCGCTCCAGCTCGGAGCCGCGCTCCTGGATGACCTTGGGCGAGACCATCATGCCGGCGCGATCGGTCAGGGTGGCGAGGAGGGCGGCGTCGGGGCGCTTGAGATTGATCTTGATCGTGTAGGCGTCGACCACGTCGACGGTGTCGATGCTGGCCGTCTCGCCC
>QHSC01000184.1 GCA_003220345.1 Candidatus Rokuibacteriota bacterium
CGCGTTCGTCGAGGCGGGCTACTTCGCGCCGGGCACCTATCGTGACTGCGTCATCGTGGGCGAGAAGGGCACGCTGGCGGGGGACTTCGGCACGGGCGAGGTTCGCGTGCTCATGAACCGCCACGTCAAGAGCGGCGACGTCTGGAGTGCGCCCGAGGGCGTGGTGGAGACGCACAAGGCCACGGGGCAGGAGCCGCTCGGTCACGAGCTGCGGCTCTTCCTCGAGTCGGTGGCGACCCGCACGCCGCCCGCGGTGGACGTCGAGGCGGGGCTGGTCGCCCTTCAGGTGGTGGAGGCCGCGCACGCCTCGTCGAAGCAGGGGCGCCGCGTGCTCGTATCGGAGGTAGGGTAGCTGGAGTGGTGCCGAAGGGGGGATTTGAACCCCCACACCCTTGCGGGCACATGACCCTGAATCATGCGCGTCTGCCAATTCCGCCACTTCGGCCCGGAGAGCGCCATTAGGATACCGAGCGAGACCGTGAAGTCAAGGGGCCCGCGGGCTCCTACCAGCCATGGCTGCTGACAAAGTCGTCGCCACCAACCGGAAGGCCTTTCATCACTACGAGGTCCTCGAGACATTCGAGGCCGGGCTCGTGCTGCGGGGCACCGAGGTCAAGTCGCTGCGCGAGTCCCAGGTCAACTTCAAGGACTGCTATGCCGCCGTCGACAACGACGAGGTCTGGCTGATCGGCTGCTACATCAGTCCCTATCACCACGGCTCGGATGCCAACCACGACCCCGAGCGGCGGCGGAAGCTGCTCCTGCATCGCCGCGAGATCGCGCGGCTCGTGGGCAAGGTCGCCGAGCGCGGGTTGACCCTCATCCCGCTTCGGCTATACTTCAAGGCAGGGCGCGCCAAGATCGAGTTGGGCCTGGCGCGCGGCAAGAAGCTCCACGACAAGCGCGCGAGCCTCCGTGAGCGCGAGGCGAAGCGCGAGATGGCCAAGGAAGCACGGGCGCGGCAACGCGCCTGAAAAGGGGGCGACTGGTTTCGACGGGGATCAGTGACGCACAGGTGGCATCCCGAGGTGCTCGCGCCTCGTAAAAGACGTCATATTCCGGTGACTGGCTCCAAGCTCCGCTCTTGGGCAAGGGGCGAGATCTTCTAGGAGCTGGCCGCCCTGACAACCAGCCGGTTGGAGGGAGGGGTGGCGAGAGCACAAGAGAACCGGCTATGGATGTAGATGCCTGTTGCTGAGGATTTCCGGACGTGGGTTCGATGCCCACCGCCTCCACCATTTCCGAGCTGTAGGAGCCGCCCTCCGGGCCCGATCCGAGGCCCTGGAGGGCGGTTTTCTTTCTCCTGCCCGCCTGTCCGCGATTGGTAGAATGACCGAACCGCAGAGGCTTGACACGATGGCACGATGGCCGGCAGCGCTGCTCTTCATGTGCGCGGTCCTCATGGGAGCGATTCCCGTCGAGGGCGCGACGCCCGCGCGCCCGGCCTCCTTTGAGGTGAAGGGCAGAGCGGGCTCTCTCGGTCTGCTGCCCGTGGTCAGCCTCGACGATGGCGGCTCGTATGTCTCCGCCGAGCGGCTCGCGAGCCTGCTCAAGGGCTCGTGGAGCGTGAAGGGCCCGCGCGCCACCCTGACCGTGTCGAGTCGCACGGCGCAGTTCACCCGGGACCAGGCGCGACTGACCGTCGCGGGCGAAGCCCTCACGCTCGAAGCGCCCGCGCGTGTCACCTCGAAGGGTTGGCTCCTCCCGGAAGGCTTCCTGGCCAAGGGGCTCGGCAAGCTCGCTCCCGGCATCACGGCGGCGCGCCCGATGGCGGCGGTGGAGAGCCGGCCCCGCCTCAAGCGCGTCAACACGAGCGTGCCGTTCGAAGAGCTGCGCTACCGCTCGTACCCGTCCTTCACGCGCATCGTCGTCGAGGCGGGGGCCGAGCTGTCCTATCTGGTCGCCGCCGGCCAGAAGGAAATTCGTGTGCGCCTGTCCAGCCTGGCCGTGCCCGCCCTCCGCGTGGAGGGGATCGATGACGGGCTCGTCAAGGAGGTGCGTCTCGAGTCGACGGGACCGGACGCCCTCCTCAAGATCGTGCTCGAGGGCAGGGCGGCCGATGTCAAGACCGCCTCGCTCCAGGATCCCTTCCGGGTCGTCGTCGACATCTACCGCCCCAAGGAGAGCGCAAGCCAAGGCGCCCCCAAGACCAACGGCGGCGTCACCCCGCTCCAGCTCATCGTGATGGACGCGGGCCACGGCGGCCACGACTCCGGGGCCGTCGGCCCCACGGGGGTCATGGAGAAGGATGTCGTGCTCGACGTGACGCGCCGGGCCGCCCGCATGGTCGAGGAGGGGCTCGGCATCAAGGTCGCGCTCAGCCGGAGCACGGACGTCTTCGTGCCGCTGCGCGAGCGGACCAACTTCGCCAACAAGCGGCGCGCCGATCTCTTCGTGTCCATCCACGCCAATGCCCATCCCCGTTCGGTGTCGGAGGGGGTGGAGGTGTACTTCCTCTCCTCGGAGGCGACGGACAACGAGTCCCGGCAGACGGCGGCCATCGAGAACGGCGTGGTCGAGCTCGAGAACCCTCAGTCGCGCCAGAAGACGGACATGCTCAAGAGCATTCTCTGGGACATGGCGCAGTCGGAGTTCCAGCAGGAGTCGAGCTTCCTCGCCGAGACCGTGCTGGACTCGACCACCCGGTCGCTTCGTCTCGTCAATCGTGGGGTCAAGCAGGCGGGCTTCTACGTGCTGGGCGGCGCCGCCATGCCGGCCATCCTCATCGAGATCGGCTTCCTCACCAACCCGCGTGAAGAGAGGAAGCTCGCCTCCCCTGAGCACCGCGAGGCGCTGGCCAAGGCCATCTACGCGGGCCTCGCGGAGTACAAGCGGCGATACGATCAGCGCGTGCGCACCGTCCAGAGCCAGCCGGGCAAGAGCGAGACCTCTCGATGAGCGCGCGGAGCGACGGGCGGACGCCGGGCGACCTCCGTCCCGTTCGCGTCACTCGCGACTACCTCCGGCACCCGGAAGGGTCGGTGCTCGTCGAGTTCGGCGATACCAAGGTGCTCTGTACGGCCTCTATCGAGGAGAAGGTCCCGCCCTTTCTGAAGGGCCAGGGCAAAGGCTGGGTGACGGCGGAATACGGCATGCTGCCGCGTTCCACCAATACCCGCATGAATCGCGAGCGCAACGGCCCGAGTGGCCGCTCGCAGGAGATCCAGCGTCTGGTCGGACGGTCGCTGCGGGCGGTGGTCGAGATGGCCAAGCTGGGCGAGCGCACGGTGTGGGTGGACTGCGACGTCATCCAGGCGGACGGGGGCACGCGGACCGCAGCCATCACGGGAAGCTTCATCGCGGTGGCCGATGCCATCGGCACCCTCGTCAAGGCGGGCACGCTGCCTGGCTCGCCCGTGCGTGACTGCGTGGCGGCGATCAGCGTGGGCATCGTCCAGGGCACGCCCGTGCTCGACCTCAACTACGTCGAGGACTCGGCGGCGGAAGTGGACATGAACGTGGTCATGACGGGCGCCGGCGCGTTCGTGGAGGTGCAGGGGACGGCGGAGCAGACTCCGTTCGGGCGGGACCGGCTCACGGCCATGCTCGCCCTGGCCGAGACCGGCATCGGCCGCCTCATCGCCCTCCAGCGGCGCATCCTCGAGGCGCGCGCCGAGGTCTCCTTCGGCCTCTGAGCGCCCGCTCGTCCTCGCCACGACCAACCAGGCGAAGGCGCGCGAGATGGCCGCGCTGCTGTCCGGCATCCCGTTCCGCATCCTGAGCCTCGGCGATTTCCCACGCGTCACCCTGCCCCCCGAGGGCGAGAGCTCCTACGCCGACAATGCCCTGGGCAAAGCGCGCGCCGTCGCGGCCGCCATGGGCGAGCTGGCCCTGGCGGATGATTCGGGGATCGAGGTGGACGCCCTGGGAGGCGGCCCGGGCGTGCTCTCCGCCCGTTATGGCGGCCCGGAGCTCAGCGATCCCGAGCGATGCCAGGTCATGCTGAGGGAGATGACCGGCGTGCCGCGGGAGCGTCGGACGGCGCGATTCCGCTGCCTCATCGCGGTCGTTGACCCGGAGCGACGGCACGAGGCCACGCTCGAAGGGGTGGTCGAGGGGGTGCTCCTCGAGAGGCCACGCGGGGAAGGCGGCTTCGGGTACGACCCACTTTTCTTCTATCCGCCCCTGGGCCGGACCTTTGCCGAGCTGGCGCCGGAGGAGAAGAATCGCGTCAGCCATCGCGCGCGAGCCGTCGCCCAGGCGCGCGCCTGGCTGCTCTCCCGGCCTTGAACGGCCTTCCGGCGGGGCGGTATACTCGCGGCACTTCACCGGGCTGCGAGAACCGAAAAGGAGCATGCGATGACTGACCGACCCGATCTGGTGATCGACGGCGACGGACACGTAATCGAGGTCAACGAGACCTACGAGCGGATCGATCCGAAGTACCGCGAGCGGCGCCCCGTCTACACCCAGGTGTCCCGGGGCAACATCGTCCGCCTCGTGGACGGCAAGGTCTGGGGCCCCGACACGGAGTGCGGATTCGTGGGCGTCAACGGCAACCTGCCCGCGCCCCACGGCAAGGCCATCCACTATCGTCGGATGGGGACCTACAATCCCTGGGCCCGCCTGGCGGACATGGACCGCGACCAGATCGACGTGGCCGTCATCTATCCCACCGACGAGCTGCCCCTGACGGTCACGCACGACGCGGGCTTCGCGGCGGCCCGGGCGAGCGCGTACAACGATTGGCTGTACGACTACTGCGAGGTGTGCCCGCAGCGGCTCAAAGGCATCGGCCTCGTGGCCCTCCAGGACGTTGACGGCGCGATCGAGGAAATGCACCGGGCGGTGAGTCGATTGAACATGGCCGGCATCCAGATCGGCTGCACCGTGCGGGAAGACACGTTGCTGAGTGACGTGCGGCTCTCGCCCTTCTGGGCAGAGGCCGAGCGATTGAACGTGCCGATCGCCGTCCACGGCCCCGCCCTGCCGTCGCTGTTCCGGAGCTACTTCGACATCAACCGGCCGGACCACATGCTCGAAGCCTCGCACATGGCCCACACGTTCGCGCAGATGCTCGCGTGCTCCAACAT
>QHSC01000190.1 GCA_003220345.1 Candidatus Rokuibacteriota bacterium
TGGATCTGGTGGCTCATGATCTCCCGAGCCCGGTCGAGCATGGCGGGAGGCACCGCCGATTGCCTCATGATTTCCACGGCATTGCTGAGGGGAGCCAGGGGATTGCGGAGTTCGTGCGCCAGCATGGCCAGGAAAGCGTCCTTGTTCTGGTTGGCCGCCAGGAGCTCCTCGGCACGCTGCCGTAGCGTCGCTTCCATTTGCTTGCGCTCGGTAATGCTGTGGTCGGTCTGGAAGACGAGGGCCGCCTTGTCCTCGCGTCGCTCCATGACCATGCGGCTCTCGACCACCACGCGCTCGCCACCGCCTCGCACGTGCGTGAGCTCCCCCGTCCAGTGCCCCTCCCGCTGCAAGGCGTCCATGTAGACGTGGGGCGGTGGTGACGTGGCGAGGAGCTCGTGGCTGGCGCGGCCCATGGCCTGGGCCTTGGTGAACCCGTACATCTCCTCCGCTCCCCGGTTCCAGTAGGTGATACCACCGCTGCCGACCTCCCACATGAAGATCGGCTCTTCGGTCTGCTCCAGCAGCTCGCTCTGCCGCCGCTGGATCGCCTGATCGCGCTTCAGGGCATCCACGTCGATCAGGACCACCACTACGCCGTCGATCTTGTTCTCCAGGGTCCGATATGGGCGAAGGCGCAGGATATGCCACCGCCCTTCCTTGTCGCGAACCTCCAGCTCCTTGACGGTGACCGTCTCGATCACCTCGATCATGAGCTCGGTCAGGTTGGGGACACCGACCCCGAGCCGGATGTCGGTGATGGGCCGGCCCACGTCGGCGGCGATCAGATTGAACATCTTCTCGGCCAGGGGCGTGAACTTCCGGATGCGCAGATCTGGGCCCAGCATCACGATGGCCAGGTGAACACTGGCCAGCAGGTTGACGAAATCGTTGTTGCTAAGGCTGAGCTGAAGGTTGCGATTCTGGAGCTCCTCGTTGACGGTGGCCAGCTCCTCGTTGCTCGACTCGATCTCCTCCTTCGATGTCTCCAGCTCCTCGTTGACGCTCTGGAGCTCCTCGTTGGCGGATTGCACCTCCTCGTTCGAGGATTGCAACTCCTCGTTCGCCACCTCTTGCTGTTCGATGACGGATTGGAGGTATTCACGGGTGGCGGCCAGCTCTTGCATCAGGCGGGTTGTCTCTCGCTCGGCCGTCTCCCGTTCTATCCGAGGGGTTGCGTCTGCCCCGCGGGCTTTCCCCCGCTCCGAGACTTCTGGCCCGTGGCGGGCCTTCATGGCTGCCACGTCCTCGAAAAGCACCAGGAAGTACGGGCCGGTCACGACACCGTTTTTCCTGATGGGGATCACGTGAACGTCGACGTGCCGGTAGCCCCCATTTGATCTGACCCGCAGGCCTTCCTCGCGGGCGGGCGCCTCCTCCCGTGTGGCCTTGACGAGAGCCCCCCGCACACCCACGAGGAGACCTTCCCGGAGCATCTTGAGGAGGTTCAAGCTGGCCTTGCCCGGGGAGGGCGCGAGAAAGAGGCCGGTGTCTCCGCGAAACTGCAGGATCTCGAGGTCGGCACTGACAAGCACGCTGGCCGGCACGTAGCGCGTGAGGAGAATCCGATCGGCTTCCCGTTGCGCATCCGCGCCTGCCGCGCCGAGCTCGCGCCACGGCTGGCCGTCGGATCCTCCTCTCGTCGTTGCGGCCTGGGCCGGTAAAGTGCTCAAGGTCACGCGCGGTGGACCAGGTCGCTTCGAATAGATCTTGTGCTTCACGTCCTCGACATCGAACACGTCACGATAGGACCCCAGGTTCTCTGAGCTTCCCAGCCACAGGACGCCGTGGGGCTTCAGGGCGTACTGGGCCATCCCCACCATCTTCTGCTGCAGCGAGGGCTCGAGGTAGATGAGGAGGTTGCGGCAGCTGATGAGGTCCATCCGGGAAAAAGGCGGGTCGGTCAGCACGTTATGGCGGGCGAATACGACGGTATCCCGGATGGACTTGCTGATCCGGTAGCTGCCGTCCGTCTCGGCGAAGAACCGCCGCAGCCGCTCCGCGGAGACATCCTGAGCGATGGTCCGCGGATAGAGGCCCACGCGGGCTTTTTCTACCCCCGCCGCGTTCAGGTCCGTGGCGAAGACCTGCAGGGGGATCTGCAGTCGCGCCGCCTCGGTGAACTCGGCGAAGGCGATCGCGAGGGAATAGGCCTCTTCTCCCGTCGCGCAGCCGATCGACCAGATGCGCACCGGGTCATGGCGGGAACGATCCTTGGTCAGCCTCGGAAACACCCTGGTCTTGAGCACCTCGAAGGTGTCTGGATTCCGGAAGAAGCTTGTGACGCTGATGAGCACGTCCCGATAGAGCGCGTCCGCCTCGCCGGGATTGCCCTGGAGGAATCGCGCGTAGTCCGTCAAACCCTCCAGCTTGTGAAGAACGGCGCGGCGGATGATGCGTCGGTAGAGCGTGTTCCGCTTGTAGTTCGCGAAATCGACGCCGCTGGCGACGCGCAGCAATTCCAGGATTCGCTCGAGGGCTGGCCCGTCGGGCAGGCGCTCTTCACCGCCCGGGGCGACAAAGGGATGCTGGCTGATCCGGGCGATCTCCTGCGCGATCTGACTGGGCGGCAGCACGAAGTCGACGCAGCCGGCGGCCACCGCGCTTTGCGGCATGCTCTTGTGCTGGGCGGTGTCGTCCTGAGCGAAGGTGATGCCACCCTCGGCCTTGATGGCCTCCAGCCCGAGGGTGCCGTCGGTGGCCGTGCCGGAGAGGATGACCCCTATCGACCGGTGGCCCTGCGCCTCGGCCAGCGAGCGCAGGAAATGGTCGATGGGACGGTGGTGGCCCCTCGGCTCGGTGCGCGGCGAGAGCTGTACCATGCCCTCGGCCATGCTCATGGTCACGCCGGGCGGGATGACGTAGACGTGATTCGCCTCCACCCTCATGTGATTCCCGGCCTCGTCGACCGGCATGCCGGTGGCCCGGGACAGGACGTCGACGAGCATGCTCGGATGGGTGGGGTCGAGGTGCTGGATCAAGACAAAGGCCAGCCCGGTGTCGGCCGGCAGGGCGCGAAGAAGCTGAATGAAAGCGTCGAGCCCTCCCGCAGAAGCGCCGATGGCGACGATCGGAATGGGCGATACACCGTTTGAACTTGAGTCGCTGACGGGCTCTGGCCCGGCCGGAGCCGAGGCACGCTTGCGAGTCAATCTGAGGACCTTCCGCTTCTTTGCTGCCACCTTACCCTTCGCTCTCCACCAGGGCGGGACCACCTACAACGCGGCGGCGGAGTGTGGCCTCTGGCGCCGGACGTATGACTCGCGCGACCAAGCCGTATGGCACGCGAGATGAGCGAACACTGAGCCATCGGGTCCTTCTACCTCGCATTCGGGGGCATCTTGAATGCGCTGGTCGCACACAATGCATTGCAGGCCGGTGGCTGGAGTGACCCAGCAATGCGAGTCGGGAAGGAGGAACAGCCTGCCGCGCTCCATCTTGTCCCAGGCGAGCCAACCCAGATTCTTGGCGCGTAGCTCTCCAATTGCTGGATCAGGCCCATCAGGGGTCCGCGTCCTGGCAAGGTGCGGGTGCTTATCCTCGGAAGCTCCCGTGATTGCCCATGCCGGGTTCAGATGACGACGAGTACAGGCAATGCGAAAGCGCGTGTCTGCCAGGAGCTTTTGATTCTTGAGGCAGCAGACCTTCGATTCATCTATCAAGGCAGTCATGGTGACCTCCCTCTGCTTGGATAAGACCAAGCCGGGTCACAATGGCCTCTTTGGTCAGGACGGCCAATGAAGGGAGGCCGAAGTGAGGGCTCGGGAAGTATGTACCAGCGTGGGAGCGAAGGCAAGAACGACGCCTGGGTCTGTCCCAGACCCGACATAGCGGAAGTGACGGCGGGCCGACCCGACCGCGAAGTTCAAGGGATCTCGCAGTTGAGTCTCGATGGAAGAAGCTCGGCTCGTCTTGTCGCGCGGAAACTGGCTTTCGCGCTGATCCCCGTCTGCCTATGCTCTGAGCCGCGGGCACAGGCGCAACGCGTTGCCGGCCAGGATCTTCTGCTTGGCGCGCTCCGTGAGCCGCGGGCGCTTCACCACCTGCTCGACGCTCTCCGGCCACGCCGTGTCACCGTGGGGCCAGTCGCTCGCGAAGAGCCACAGATCTTCCCCGAGCTCCTCGACGCAGAACTCGAGCGAGCGCTCCCACGTGTCGATGGCGTGGAAGTATCGCCCCTCGGCCAGGACCTCCCGCGGCAGCCGCTTGAGGTTGGGAACGTGACCTGGGGACATGATGTAGTGCGTGTCCAGACGATCCAGCGCGAGCGGCAGCCAGCCGCCACCGGTCTCGATGATGGCCACCCGGAGCGCGGGGAACATCTCGAAGATCCCACCGCCGACCAGGGCCCCGAGCGCGGCCATGCCCGCCCACGGATTCGAAAAGCTGTGAAGCAAGAACCAAGCGCCGTCCAGATCGAACGAGCCCGGCCCGTAGGGGGGCCGCGACGTCCCACCGTGGGCGAGCAGCGGCAGGTCGAGTTCCTGGGCCACTTCGTAGAGGGGATAGAGGTCGGGGTTGTCGAGCAGCTTACCCCCCGGCGCCTGGGGCGAGATGTAGACACCGACTGCGTTGGGGTCACGCTCCGCCCAGTAGCGGACCTCGGCGACGCCCGCCTGGACGTCGCGCATGTTGGCCACCACCGTCCACTTGAGACGGCGCGGGGCCTGGGCGCAGAAGTCGGCCACCCACCGGTGATAGGCGCGGTAGAGCGCGTTCTCCAGGCCCACGTCGCGCAGCGCACAGTAGCTCGAGACGTGCGTGGGATAGAGGACGTTGACGTCCACCTGACCTCGATCCATGTCATCGAGGCGAGCCGTGACGTCCCAGCTCACCTCGGGTCGGATCGGCGGGAGGGCATCCACCCGGCCGGGCGGGAACGCCCGGCGGCCCCCCTCCATGTTCGACCGCCGGGTGAGCCCGAAGGTGTCGCGGCGGCCAAGAGGCCGGCCCGTCTCGATGGGCTCCACGATTGATGTGCGGCTGCCGAAGAGGGAGTACGCGTTGCCCGCTTCTGCCTGCCGGGTCACGGCGTCACAGAGCTGCTGATAGGCGTCGCGGTAGGCGGGATCGAGGTAGTCGCGGTAGAAGCGATCCGGCCGCTCCACGATGTGGCTATCGAGGTCAATCACCGGATGACCGTTCCAGCTCATCGCCGCCCCCTTCCCCGAGAAGGCACCCAGGCCTCCTGGGCATCGAGTGACCGCACGCCCTCACTGTTCCGCTCGGCGGCTCGATTCTGCCAGTCCGAGCTCGTGTTGACAATCACCCCACGACGCCCGACACGCAGGGCGATGCGCGGGTCTTCGGGAGCGGGAGCTGGGGAGGGCTGGGAGGCGGCCATGGAGGCCATGCAGCTCGGTAACTTCCACTTCCACGACCTTCGCCACACGGGCCGTGCAACGGCGCCTGACGCTGCCCGAGCTGTGGAGCCGGGGGCGGGAGTTGAACCCGCGACCTACTGATTACGAATCAGTTGCTCTACCACTGAGCTACCCCGGCGTATCACGCACTTACGCGACAGCAACACCATCATGAGTGATTTCCGAAACGGTCGGCCACACGGCGCGAGCTTTCATCCTCTCCTCGCGCACGTGCTTCGGACTCAAGTGGCTGCATCTCATGATCATCGCGAGTGTAGCGTGGCCGAGGATTTGCTGCAAGGAAGGGAGTGAGCGTACCAACGGTCGAAGTGATGCCAAACGCTTGGTCAGCCGGGCAGTACATCTACCCCGTAGCATTCTTCCATCAAACAGTCGTTGCAAGGGCCGACGGCAAGCCGCTGGCGATCCTTCGCTATTTGGACGGTTGGGCCGCTTCCATCGCGTTCGCGGGCACCATTCCCTGCTGGCTCTTCTGGTATCCCTTGACGGCCATGCAGTCTCGGAGCTCTGCTTCAGCCAGCATGCTCAAGCCAGGAATGTACTGCTGAGCGATCCGACCGCCCGTGCTGCATTCCTCGTAGTCGACTTTCCGCTGTTCTTCCGTGCCGTCGGGTTTCACGTACGTTCTGTACCGGCCGAGCGTTCCGCCGACGCATCCGGCAGCGGTGAGAGCGATCAAGGCAATGGTGACGGTTCGGCGCATGGGCATTCTCCTGGGATGGAAGATCTCGGAAGCCGTCGACGTCCCTCGCAGCGAATGCGGCTGATCCGGGCTCGCAGTGAGCATCGAGGCACGGCGGCACCGTCAAGCCGAGAGCCCCGAGCGCGCCGGGGTTGCGGTGAGACAGGGGGTCGTCTTCCCGCACCGATCGCAGACGAAGGCGTGCAGCCGTCTGAGGGCACCGGGAGACCGAAACACGCCGTCCAGTGCACGCTCGATCTGTCCTCTGGTATACACAGCGGTTCCCCACGTCTCGACGGTCTGCTTGACGAGGCACGGCGCGCACATGAACTTGCCCCGGTAGTCGACACGGAGAAGCTTGCCGACTTCACGTCGAATGAAGTCTTCGGCCGAGTCACTCATTTTGTGGTTCCGCGGCTTGACCCGAGCACACGGAAGGGCTTGAAGGTCCGCGGCCGTGGTCGTTATTCGTTATCGTTATCTGGTGCCACCACCCGGGGCGGGCGGCGGCAATGCCCCCGAGGGCAGCGGCGCTGCCCCGCTCCGCAGGCACGGCGCAGCCGACGTCGACACGGCCCCAGGCGGACACGGCTGAAGCGGTGGCTGAGAGGACGTGGCGCCGCCCGGAACCGTCGGCGGCGACACTTGTGGGAGGCCGCTCGGGCCGGTGGTCGCGGATCCGCCAGCGGGACTCGGCAAGCATGGCTGAGAGCCAACGCCAGGCGTGCATGGCGGCTGCGGCGTCCCTGGCATCGGTCGTGTCCCGGGAATTCCTGGTTGAGCAGGTTGTATCGATCCCGGCAGCTGGGATCCTGGCGAGCTGCCGGTCCCAGGGCCGCCCGTTTGCGCCATGGCAATCCCGACAACGAAGATGCCTGCCCACGCGAGAACGAAAGCCGTCGTGCGTGTCATGGAAGTCCCTCTCCTTGGCTCGATGAATAGCTCGCCGTCCTCATCTCGTCGGATCGAGGACGGCCTTCCTATGCCCTGGAATCTTCATCAATCACGCCGGCCACTGAGCACGGGATAAAGTTTCTCACTGCCTGGATGACCGTAGCGGTGATGGCTCGTACGTTCCATCAGAGCGCCCTGCGGAATACGGAACCGGAAGTCAGCGCCCCGAGCTCGCAGCGCCGGACAGGCCGATGACCCGCCGCAGGACCCATCGGCTTTCAAAGAACCCGATGGTCGAGACGCCCCGGCGCGGCGGCATTACTCGGTAGTTCTGGTAGGGCGACGGTTGCTGCTCGAGTCCCCGGCGCATGCCCGCCGGGAATCGTCGTGCAATGTGTATCGGGGCACGGCTGATGCATGGCTTCCGCCTGAGAACGCAAAACGATAATGCTGGGCGGAACCCAGCAGCAAGGAGCAGCCAATGAGCAAATGGATTGGAATCGTCACTTTGACAGGGGCAGCCTTTCTGCTTGTCGGATCCGCGCTCGCGCAGAGCCAGACTCCGCCCGCCCAGACCCCGACTGAGAGGGATATGCGCTCAGAGTCAGGATCGGTGCGTCCCCTTCCGCCCCCGTCGCCGCCCGTGCCGATGGTGCGGCGAGGAAAGGCCGCGAATCGAGCGAACCAGGATGTCCAGGCGCCCCGTGACAACCAGGATGTGCAGGCGCCCAGGGGGAACCAGGACGTCCAGGCGCCACGGGGGAATCAGGACGTCCAGGCGCCACGGGGGAATCAGGACGTCCAGGCGCCACGGGAAAATCAAGACGCGCAGGCACCGCGGAGCATTCGGAGCAAGAATGCGCGAGACAATCAGGACGTCCAATCGCCCCGCATGAGCAGCATGGGGAATGGTCAAGACGTCCGAGCGGCGCAAGAGGCCCTGAAGAGCAAGGGCTTCGATCCAGGTGAGCTCGACGGTCGGATGGGACCGCACACGAAGGCCGCGATCAGCGAGTTCCAGAGAAGCGCGGGACTTCGCGAGACTGGACGGTTCGATCAGGCCACGCGGAGCCAGCTGGGTGTCGGCTCCAGCGACACGAGCGACTCCAGCAGCCCGAGTCAGCCGGCAAACCGACCGAGCGGGCGCTAGCGAGCCTAGATAATCGCCGATGTGAGGGGGCTGATCTCGGCCCCCTCACATCTGGGCATGACAAGACTCATTCGCGCACCAGGGCGGCGATCTCCTCCCGATGACCGCCGAAGCCGAGGAAGAGGCGATCCTCGATCACGATGGTGGGGACGGCGAGCCGACCCGCGAGCCGGAACACCTCGGCGCTCGCTTCGGGATCGCGGCCCACGTCGCGCACGTCCACGGCGGCGCCGCGCGACTGGAAAAAGGCGAGGGCGGCCTCGCCGTCGGCATTACCTTCCATGGTGAAGAGGAGCACGCGCTTCACGAGGCTTCCACGATAGCACCGACGCGCGCAGGCCGCTTGACCACGACGAAGCACCTCTGCTAGCATCCGGCCCCTGCACATGATGACGCTGCGGATCGCCTCATGACGCGCGCGGACCTCGTGGCCACCATGGCCGGGGAGAGCGGCTGGACCAAGGCGGCGGCCGACCGCGCGCTGCGCGCGCTCCTCGCGTCGATCCGCGGCTCCCTCAAGCGCGGCCAGCCCGTCACCCTCGTTGGCTTCGGCACCTTCTGCGTCACGCGACGCAAGGCGCGCAACGGCAAGAACCCGCGCACGGGCAAGCCCATGCACGTGGCGGGCGGTCGCGCCCCTCGCTTCAAGCCCTCATCGGAGTTGAAGCGGGCCATTCGCTGAGTTTTTTGCGCTTGGTCCCGCGCGTCCGGGACTGCTACAGTCGGATGGTGCGTCTTTTCGTTGTCCTCACCTCCGCGATCCTCATGATGGCGGTGCCGGCCTGGGCTCAGAATGGCCGGCCTGTCCACCTGAGCGCAGAGTCCGTCCTCTTGCTGGCTCCTGACGGCACCGTGCTCTTCGCGAAGAATCCGTCCGAGGACCACGCGCCCGCCAGCCTGGTGAAGCTGATGACGCTCTACCTCGCCTGCGAGGACCTCGAGACCGGACGCGTGGCGTGGGAAGAGCCGGTCGCGATCAGTCGGCGGGCGGCGGAGACGCCGCGCTATCGGATGGGACTCCGGGCGGGCGACAGCGTCCCCTTTCGCACGCTCCTGGAAGGCGTGGCCATCGCCTCTGCCAACGATGCCGCCACCGCCGTCGCCGAGCACCTCGCGGGCACCGAGGAGGCCTTCGTCGAGCGGATGAACGCCAAGACGGTCGAGCTCGGGCTGCACGCCACGCGCTTCGTGAATGCTCACGGGCTGCCGGGACCGGGGCAGGGCAGCACGGCGCAGGACATGGCGAAGCTCATCGGCCACCTCGTGCAGGACTATCCGGCCTCGCGGCCGCTCCTCGGCGGAGTCAGCTTCAATTTCCGCGGGCGCGTGCACGCCCGCCGCATTCCCCTCTTCCAGGATCCCTGGGGCGTGCAGGCCCTCAAGACCGGCTTCACCCGGGAAGCGGGCTACAACCTCGCCATCGCCGCCTGGCGCGCCGGTCAGCGCTTTCTCCTCATCGTGCTGGGCTCGCAGACGCGCAGTCTGTCCTTCCGCGACGCCAAGGAAGTGCTGCGCTTCGGATTCGCCGAGGCCGGCATCGAGACGATCGAGGAGCCGCGCCGGCCCACGGCGCCGCCTCCGCCCAAGCGCCGCCCGGGCGACCGGCGGCGCCATGCCGCCGTCGCCGTCGAGCTGCCTCCCGCCCCCTCACGCCCGTAAGCGTTTCCGCAGCGGAGGGCCCGCACATGGCGAAGCCCGCGGCCGTCATCTTCGACGCCTACGGCACGCTCTTCGATGTCCATTCGGTCGTGGAGGCCGGACGGGCGGTGACCTCGGATCCGGCTGCCCTCTCGATGCTCTGGCGCCAGAAGCAGCTCGAGTACACCTGGCTGCGCACCCTCATGGGACGCTACGAGGACTTCTGGGCGGTGACGGAGTCGGCCCTGCACTTCGCCCTGCGCCGGCTCGATATCGCGGCCAGCGAGGCGGAGATCGCCCGGCTCATGGAGGCCTATCTCTCCCTCGCCACCTTTCCCGAGGTAACGCGGGCCTTCGCGGCCCTCGCGGGAACGCCCCTCGGCATTCTCTCCAACGGCTCGCCCAGGATGCTGATGGCCGCCGTGTCGTCGAGCGGCCTCGAGGGCAAGCTCGCCCACGTGCTCTCCGTGGATGCCGTCAGGGCCTACAAGCCCACGCCCGCCGTGTACGAGCTGGGGCCGCGCGCATTCCGAGCCCACGCGAGGGAGATCCTCTTCGTGTCGTCCAATGCCTGGGACGTGGCAGGAGCCAAGGCCTTCGGCTATCGCACCTGCTGGTGCAATCGGGCGCAGATGCCCATGGACAATCTCGGCGCGGAACCCGACCTGGAGGTCACCCGCCTCGACGAGATTCCCGCGAAGCTCAGCTAGGCGCGGGCGGCTCCGCCAACGCGCGCGCGTAGAGCTCGTCGGTATAGCCCCGCACCAGGAGATCGCCCCAGACGAGCACGGGGACACGGAGAAGCCCGTCCTCATGGAGCAGCCAGTCCAGCGCCTGGGCGTCGCTCACGGGCTCCTCGACGGCGTCTCGCCGCACGAAGCCGGCGCCCGTCTTGACGAGGAATCGCTTGGCCCCGCGCGCCAGGCGAAGCGCGCCATCGCGATCCACCGGATGCGCCTCGAGCGATCGGCTCTCGAAGTCCACGCGCGCATCGGCCAGAGCCCGGCGGGCCAGCTCGGAGGCGGGACAGTCGCAGCTCTTGTCGTAGAGGATGGCCCGCATGGAGAAAGTGTCGTCGCGGGCCGGGGGCAAGTCAAGAGGACCGGAACGTCCTGGAGGCGCCGGGCGGGCTCAGGACGCTCCGGATCTCGCTCGTGGCGGGACTACTTCTTGGCGAGTCTCTTCCGCTTCACGTAGCCCCAGATCTTCTTCGTCATCTCGGAGGGGCCGATGGGCGACGAGCCCATCACGGACTCCATGGTGTCCTTGCAACCCTTGAAGTTGATCGAGTAGCCGCCAAACGCCAACTTCTTCTTCGCCATGCTGTCTATCCTCCCTCGAGTGGGTGTGGGATTCGCCGCCCGGCGCCTCCCGTAGGCCCGAGGGTATTATCGCCAGGCCCCGAGGGAGCGCAAGGGAAAAATACACTCCGTAGGGGCCCCCCCACGACGTGGCGCTACCGGGTGGGGGTATACCCCCCCGGGGTGTCATTCGCTATTTGCGGGCCGTGAAGGCGGGCATGACGTCGCGCGCGAACCAGGCGAGCTGCTCCTTGAATTCCTTGGGCGGCATACCCTCCGCCCAGTGAATCATCATGTGCTCGAGCCCTGGATAGCGGCTCTCGAAGTCGCGGATCTGCTCGATGACGTGACGAGGCGGGCCGCAGAGCCACGCGCGCTGCGCGACGCCGTCGCGGATGGTGGGAATGCGCGCGGGCGCCCCGGGCGTGCCCCACGAGCGTCCCTCCTCGTCGGCGTAGCGGACGAAGCCGAAGGGCGCGAACCACTTGTAGCGCTCGTCGTGATAGGGCTCCACGCGCTGGACGGCTTCCTCGACGGAATCGGCGAGGTAGAGGCCCACGCCCCAGCAGATGTCCTGCCCGAGAGCGAGCGCCCGCCCCGCCTTGGCCGCCTCCGCCTGATAGGCGCGGACGACCTGGTCGAAGATGCGCTCGCCGTTGAGGGTGACCATGGCCTTGATGCCGCGCTGGGCGATATACGGCAGCGTCTTGCCGGAGGCGACGGGCTGCCAGAGCTCGACGGGCAGATGGACGGGCCGCGGCACCACGGTGATCTTGTCGAGCTGGTAGCCTCGATACTCGACGGGGGCGGGAATGGTGTAGTGCTTGCCCCTGTGCGACCAGGACTCCTCGTTGAAGCACTTGAGGAGGACTTCCATCTGCTCCTCGAAGAGCTCCTGGTTGGCCTTGTTGTCGAGCATGGGCGCCCCGAACGTCTCCACCTCGCGGGTGTGGTAGCCGCGCCCCACGCCCATGATCACGCGTCCGCCCGTCATGATGTCGGCCTGGGCATAGTCCTCGGCGAGGCGGATGGGATGCCACATGGGCAGGACATTGAAGGCGCAGCCGAACTTGAGGCGCTGCGTCTGGGTGGCGAGCCACGTGCCGAGGAGGATCAGGTTGGGGAAGACCTCGTACCCCTCGTGCTGGAAGTGGTGCTCGGCCGTCCACAGGGCGTAGTAGCCCAGCTCGTCCATGTGCTGGGCGACGTCCTTCGCCGTCTGGAAGGCCTCGACGAGCCGCTCGTTCGGATAGCGGCGCTCGTCGGCCGGAGTGCCGTGGAGGCCGACATTGTCGAGCTCGATCTGCCCGACGTACAGCGCCGAGAACTTGCTGATCATTTCGCCCTCCACCCTCCGTCCACGACCATGGTGTGCCCGGTGACGTAGCCCGCCTCGTCCGAGGCGAGATAGCAGACGGCCGAGGCGATGTCCTCCACGGTGCCCCGCCGCCCCGCGGGCACCACCGCGCGCATCTGGTCGTCGTTGACCGCGATGCCCCGTCCACTCATGTCGGGAATGTCCGGCCCCAGGATCTCCTGCGAATGCCGGCGCAGGTTGGTCAGGATCGGTCCCGGGCACACCGCATTGATGGTGATGCCGCGCGCGGAGTAGACGACGGCCATCTGACGCGTGAGACCGACCACGCCGTGCTTGGCCGCGATGTAGGCGGCGCCGCCGCCCGTGCCGTTGAGCCCGGCCACGGAGGCTATGTTGACGATGCGGCCGCGCCCGCGCGGCAGCATCTCCGCGACCGCGCGCTTGCAGCCGAGAAAGACGCCGGTGAGATCGATGTCGATCACCCGTCGCCAGAGGGATTCGTCCATCTCGTCCACGTTGAAGTAGCCGTCGAGGATGCCGGCGTTGTTGACCATGATCTCGAGGGGGCCGAAGGCGGCGATGGCGCCCCCGACGGCGCGGTCGATGTCGGCCGCCTTGCTCGTGTCGCCCTGGAAGGCCTTGGCCCGGCCTCCCGCCTTGGCGATCAGCGAGGCCGTCTCTTCCGCCGAGCCGCCGTCGAGGTCCAGCGCCGCCACGGGCGCGCCGGCCGCGCCCAGGGCGAGCGCGATGCCGCGGCCGATGCCCGACCCCGCCCCTGTCACCACCGCCATTCGATCCTTGAGCGTCGTTGCCAAGTCCTCGCCCCCTCTTGTCTCAGCCCTCGCCTCGCCGCTCTCGTCGCCTGCGGCTCCTCGGCAGCGCCTCAGCTCGAACTACTGTCTCAGCCCTCGCCTCGCGTCTTCGCCGCTCAGCTCGAACTGCGGCCCTCTCCCCCACGGGGGAGAGGGATTATCGTGCGCACCCTCAAGTTCCTCCCTCTCCCTCAATGAGGGGAGAGGGCAGGATGAGGGTGCGATTATCAGATGGCCAGGGCGTAGCCGTCGCGCCGCGGGTCGGCCCCGGCCATCAGGGCGCCTGATTCAGGGTCGCGCATGATCCCCTGCCCGCCGCCCACCACCCACGACCAGTCGTCCAGCACATTGACGGTGTGTCCCCGCTTCTGCAGCCCCTGGCGTGTCGCCTCGGGAATGCGCGCCTCGGCGTCGAGCAATCGGTCGCGGTACACGCGGATGCGCGGCTGCTCGATGGCCTCCTGGATATTGAAGCCGAACTCGAGCACGTTGAGCTGCATCTGCGGCTGGGTCTGCAGGATGCCGTAGGAGCCCGGCGTGCCCACGGAGACACGGAACATGCCCTCGCTGAAGATCTGGGTGGGCGACATCATGGTGCCCGCCTTGCGGCCCGGCTTGACCACGTTGGGCGAGGCGGGATCGAGGTCCATCCACTTGAGGATGTTGTTCAGCACGAGTCCGGTGCCGGGGATGGCGAAGCCCGAGCCGAAGGGCACGCCGAGCGTCTGGGTGGATCTGCCCGGGGAGCTTCTCGCGATTGTGCCGCTCCCCTTCGCTCACCGCGGCCTTGGTGGCATCGATGCGCGCCCGCTGAGACTTCGCGTAGGCCTTGGAGAGGAGCCCCTTGATCGGCGTGTCCCCGGCGTACGCATAGGCGAGGCGATCCGCCGAGCCCAGCTTGATCGCCTCGATCAGGTGGTGGAGGTAGTCCACGGAATTGTGCCCCCAGCCCTTGAGGTCGTAGCCCTCGAGGATGTTGAGCGTCTCCAGCATCTGGAAGGCCGAGAAGGGCGGTGGCACCGAGCAGATCTCGAAGCCGCGGTAGCCGATGCGGATGGGCTCCCGCCACTCGGGCTTGAATTCCGCGAGGTCGCTCTCGGAGAGCCAGCCACCCGCCTCCTGCACGGCGCGCGCGATGGCCTTGGCGATGGGCCCGCGGTAGAACACCTCGCTGCCGCCCTCGGCGACCTGCCGGAAGGTCGAGGCGAGCTCCTTGTAGGTAGCGATCTTGCCCGGCCGCGGCCCGCCGTTGCTCAGGTAGAGGCGCTGCGCCTCCACCGAGCGCCCGAGCTGCGGGCGCGCCTGCTCGATGAAGTTCGTGTTCATGAAAGTGAGCGGCACGCCCTGCTCGGCCCAGTCGATGGCGGGAGCGAGGACGCGCCCGCGCGGCATGCTGCCGAAGCGCTCGAGGGCGGCCATCCAGCCGCCCAGATTGCCGGGCGTGGCGCAGGCCTTGGGCCCTCCCGCCAGCTCGTCCTCGGTGGCGCGCGCCGCATTCGCCGCGGCGGGCGCCCGGCCGATGAAGTCGAGCACGTGACGCTCGGCGCCCCCGCGTCGCGAGACGAACATCAGGCCGATGCCGCCCGCGCTCGACATGAAGGGCTCGACCACGTTGAGCGTCGAGCCCACCGCCACCGCCGCGTCCACGGCGTTGCCGCCCTCGAGAAGGATGCGGATGCCGGCCATGGAGGCGAGAGGATGAGCAGAGGCGACGGCACCGCGACGGCCCATGACGACGGGACGATATGCGTGGCGATGAGGGGGCATAGATCCTCCGGGCGCGGCTGATCGACGCGCGGCACGGGGCGACAGGAGATGCACGGCGGCATCGGCCATCGCGGCACGTTCGAAAATGCGAACGTGCCGTCGCCGTGTCGCTCGTGGCGCAATGGTAGGATGGAGGCCGCCCGGATGCAAGCGAGCCACCGCCTGGGAGCAGGAGGCCTCTCGTCGTGAGCGCCGTCTACGACACCATCGGGACCGGCTACGTCGCGAAGCGACAGCCGGATCCTCGCATCGCTCGCGACATCCGCGCCGCGCTCGGAGCCGCCGCCCGCGTCCTCAACGTCGGAGCGGGCACGGGCTCCTACGAGCCGGCCGACCTTCCCGTGCTGGCCGTCGAGCCCTCGCGCGAGATGATTCGCCAGCGTCCCGCGGGGCGGGCCGCCGTCGTGCAGGCTCTGGCCGCAGCTCCCCTTCCCGTCCGCGTCCTTCGATGCCGGCCTGGCCGTGCTGACCGTGCATCACTGGAGCGACCGCCGCGGGGGGCTGACCGAGCTGGCTCGTGTCGCGCGGCGAGTCGTCATCGTCACCTGGGACCCCGCGTGCCGTGACCTCTTCTGGCTCACGAGCGAATACCTGCCCGAGATCATCGAGCTCGATCTGACGAGATTTCCCACGCGAGAGGAATTCTCCCGCGCCCTCGGCCCCATCGAGGTGCGGACCCTTCCCGTGCCCCACGACTGCCTCGACGGCTTCCTGGGCGCCTTCTGGCGCCGGCCCGAGGCCTATCTCGATCCCGACGTCCGCTGGGCCATGTCGGGCTTCTCGCAGCTGCCGTCGGGGCGCGTGGACGCGGGCCTCGCGCGTCTCGCCGACGATCTCCGCAGCGGCCGGTGGGAGGAGCGCTTCGGCTCGCTGCGCGAGCAGGACAGCGCCGATCTCGGGTATCGCCTGGTGATCGCCGAGCCTGGACGACCAAAATGACCCTACGTTCCCGATCGATCACAACAGGTGCGAGGAGTGCGGTGGGGGGGTCTGGGGGAGGAGCGGCGCCGCTCCCCCCCAGATCCGGTCGAAAGCCCTGATGGATCCCGAGCTCGCCACTGCGCTGCGCCGCACGCGCTATCTCTACCTGACCACGTATAGCGATGCGGGCAAGCCCGGCACCGTGCCAACTTGGTGCTGGCTCCACGACGACGCCGTCTACTTCACCACCCAGCGCGCGAGTCTCAAGGCGCGTCGGATCGCGAAGAACGGGCGCGTCACCGTCCACGTGGGTCGCAAGGACGGCCCCGCCTTCGAGGGACGCGCGGAGCTCGTGGAGGACCGGCGCGATCTCGAGAAGGCCATCCTCGCGGCCTACCACCGCAAGTACTGGATCCTCGTCCCTCTCTGGATGGGACGCTATCTCCGCAAGGGCCTCGAGGCGAGAACGAGCGTCCTTGTCCGTGTCCGCCCCACCACGCCCTAAGGGACTGGGCCAAGTTGCGAGCCAGGTCAACTCAGCCCTCGCCTCGGGCTGCGCCCTCGGTTCGAACGGCCACGCCCGAGGGAGCCAGCAATGCGAGGCGTACGTGGGTGTACGTTGAGCGTTGCTGGCGATCGCGAACGTGGCCTTTCGAGCTGAGCGGCCCGCCGCGAAGCGAGGGCTGGGTAGATCTGACGAAGCAAATTGGCCCAGTCCCCCGCTTGACCAGTCCGTGCTTTAGCCGTAGCATTCCCTCACATTCACTCACGCGGGAGCTCGGTTCCCCGGGCTGAGAGGGCAGCGAGGGCGCTGCCGACCGCTAACAACCTGACCTGGGTAATGCCAGCGAAGGGAGGCCCCATGAAAGCGTTTCTCCCCGGCTCCAATCCTTCCATCCGCGTCCCCGTCCGGACGATCACGCTGTCGAACGGCGAGACCCTGCGCCTCTACGACACCAGTGGTCCCTACACCGACCCGGAATACGCGGTCGATCTCAAGCGGGGCTGCCCCCGTTGCGGCGCCACTGGATCCTCGAGCGCGACGACGTCGAGCCCGGGGCGGGCGGGCGCTGGGGGCTCAAGGCCAAGCCCGGCCGCACCGTGACCCAGATGCACTACGCGCGCAAGGGCATCGTCACGCCGGAGATGGAGTTCGTGGCCTTGCGCGAGCAGTGCTCGCCCGAGCACGTCCGTTCCGAGGTCGCGCGCGGGCGCGCCATCATTCCCAGCAACGTCAACCACCCGGAGTCCGAGCCGATGATCATCGGCCGGAACTTCCTGGTGAAGATCAACGCCAACATCGGCAACTCCGCCGTCTCCTCCTCGATCGAGGAGGAGGTGGAGAAGATGACGTGGGCGACCAAGTGGGGCGCCGACACCATCATGGACCTCTCCACGGGCAAGAACATCCACGAGACGCGCGAGTGGATCCTGCGTAACTCGCCCGTGCCGCTCGGCACCGTGCCGATCTACCAGGCTCTCGAGAAGGTCGGGGGCAAGGCGGAAGAGCTGACGTGGGAGATCTACCGCGACACCCTCATCGAGCAGGCCGAGCAGGGCGTGGACTACTTCACCATTCATGCGGGCGTCCTGCTGCGCTACATCCCGCTGACGGCCAGGCGCGTGACGGGCATCGTGTCCCGCGGCGGGTCGATCATGGCCAAGTGGTGCCTGGCCCATCACCAGGAGAGCTTCCTCTACACGCACTTCAAGGAGATGTGCGAGCTCATGGCCGCCTACGACGTCGCCTTCTCCCTGGGCGACGGCCTCCGTCCCGGCTGCCAGGCCGACGCCAACGACGAGGCACAATTCGCCGAGCTCGACACCCTGGGCGAGCTGACGAAGATCGCCTGGGAGCACGACGTCCAGGTCATGATCGAGGGGCCGGGGCACGTGCCCATGCACCTGATCAAGGAGAACATGGACCGTCAGCTCGAGACGTGCCACGAGGCGCCCTTCTACACCCTGGGGCCGCTGACCACGGACATCGCGCCGGGCTACGACCACATCACCTCGGCCATCGGGGCGGCCATGATCGGCTGGTACGGCACGGCCATGCTCTGCTACGTCACGCCCAAGGAGCACCTGGGCCTGCCCGACAAGCAGGACGTCAAGGACGGCGTCATCGCCTACAAGATCGCCGCCCATGCCGCCGATATCGCCAAGGGCCATGCCGGCGCCCGCGAGTGGGACGATGCCCTCTCACGCGCCCGCTTCGAGTTCCGCTGGCAGGACCAGTTCAACCTCTCTCTGGATCCCGAGACCGCGCGCTCCTTCCACGACGAGACCCTGCCCGCCGAGGGCGCCAAGGTGGCGCACTTCTGCTCGATGTGCGGCCCGCACTTCTGCTCGATGAAGATCACGCAGGAGGTGCGCGAGTACGCCAAGCAGCAGGGGCTCCAGGACGACGGCGCGGCCCTCGCCCAGGGATTGCGGGAAAAGGCGGCGGAGTTCAAGAAGGTCGGCGCACAGATCTACGTCCCGAAGTCCTAGGTTGCACCTTCACTCTCCCTCTCCCCTTCGAGGGGAGAGGGTAGGGTGAGGGGGGCTCATTCCTTCGTCAGGTATTCCCGGAAGGTCTGCCCGCGGCTCGTCCAGTAGAAGACCTTGGCCGTGCTCTCGCACAGCATCGATCCCACGCTGGGGAGCTTGAGCGTGAGCACGCGCTCGGGGTGCGCCCCGTGCTTCACGAATCCCGGGGGCTGCACCCACAGCACCTGTCTCGAGGGAAACATCGCGTCCGCGTCCTGGAACAGGACGAAGGGGCGATAGCGCCCATCACGCTTGGCGAGGAAGACGACGCCCCAGATCTGTACGGTGCGCGAGGCCTGAGGCTCGCCAATCCGGAGAAGCACCGCATAGTCCTGCCGTCCGTCGCCGTCGAAATCAGCGCGAAAGATCTGATCGCGCCGGTGCTCGGCGCCGCAGCGATCCACGTAGACCTCATCGGCGGTGACCATGACGGCCGCGGCATGAAGCCTCTTGATGGCGGCGGTGAGCTCGGCGGGCAGGCCGGTCGCGGGCGAAGCCTGGGGCGAAGCCGCGGTGGGCGCGAGCAGTCCGATCGCGAACGCCGTGGCGAGGAGGCGGGAGAGACTCGTCAGACGGGCGCCCTCGCGGCCGCGCCGGCGGCGTGGAGCAGCGGCTCGGGTGTGTCTGGATTGATCGAGCAGTCGGGTCCGAGCAGGAGCCATCGTCCCGCCATCTCGGCGATGGCTCTGCGGGCGCGGCCGGCGAGAGCTTCCGGCGTGTAGGAGGCGATATCCGGCTTCGCGGGGAATCCGCCCACCGCGGCGCGGCCTGTCTTCCGCTGGCCCTCGGCCAGCGTGGGATTCCCCGGCACCGTCGCCCAGGAGAAGGCCGTCACCGGATAGTCGGTGAACTCGTCGAAGAGCACGTCGCTGCCGCAGACGTGGAGCAGGTTAAAGGGCGCGCCCTCCACCGCCCGCAGCACCCGCAGGTCGTAGGGGCGCTGGAAGCGCCGGCACTCCGCGGGGCTCATCTGCTGCCGCGTCGCCATGTTCGTCGCGTAAAAGAGCCCGTCGGCGCCCGCCTCCAGACACAGGGTGGCGTAGCGCGCGAGCGTCTCGGCCACGGCGCCGAGCGCGTGCTCCATCTCGGCCGGAGCCGAGCGCATGAAGGCCAGCGCCTGCTCCCGGCCGCCCTTGATCAGCGCCGGCATCACCATCGCTGGAGAGAAGATCGTCCAGATGATGGGCGTGTCGGCCCCGACGGCGGCGCGAATGGCCCGGAGCGCCTGGAGCTGCTCGCCGAGCGCTCCCGTCCCCGGATCGGCGGGGGCGAGCTTCGCCAGGTCGGCGGCGTCGGCCAGCGGCGTCCGCGTGACGGTGTACTGGAGGGCGCGATCCCCCGAGGGCGCGTACCTCAACCCCCACATCTCGGCGAAGCACTGGGCGCGCGACTGAGGCTTGAGGTAGTCCCAGTCGAAGGTCTTGGCCAGACGCAGGGTCTCCGCGGCCAGCCCCTCCGCCGAGTTCTCGGTGGCGAAATTGTGCAGCCAGAAGGCGATCGGTACTCGGTCCACGGGGGCGCCCGAGAGCGCCGCCAGCACCCGCTCGCGCTTGGTCATCGCCGCTTGAGCCTCAGGTCTTCGTAGGGCGCCGTGTAGGGATCGTCGGCGAGGGCATTGACGCCGTCGACGGCGACGCGCGGGCCGATGCCCACGAAGTAGGCGTACTCGAGGACGGGCGCGAACATCACCCGCTCGTGGATGATCTGCTGCATCTTGGTCAGGATCTGTCGCCGCGCGACCGGGTTGAGCTCGTTGGCCTGGGCGTTGAACAGGCCGTCCACTTCCGGGTAGCTGCCATAGGCGTAGAGCCCGCCGGTGACGGCGTACTGCTCGAGCCGGGTCGCCGCATTGCCGGGAGAACCGCTGCCCGCGAGGATGACGTGCTTGAGCGTCTTCTCCCCGAACTGCTTCAGGAAGGCCGCGCGCTCGAGAAGGCGCAGGCGGATCTTGATCCCCACCGCGGTGAGGTCGTTGACCACGGGCTCGCCGATGCCCGAGCCCGCGAAGGGCTCGCTCGACAGCTCGCCCGCATCGAACCCGCTGGGATAGCCGGCTTCGGCCAGGAGCTGGCGCGAGCGCTTCGGATCGTGGGCATAGCGGGGCGGGTCCCAGTAGTACTCGAGGCTGTGCGGAATGAAGCTCGAGGAGATCCTGCCGAGCCCGAGATACCCCGCCTTGTTGATGGCGTCGCGATCGATGGCGAGGTTGGCGGCCAGGCGCACCCGGCGGTCATGCCAGGGCGATCTGGGATCGGTCTGATCGGCGAAGACGAGCCAGAGCGCGACGGGGATCTGGGCCGCCTTGAGGGTGAGCTCGGGATTGCGCTTCACTTCCTCGGCGAGCGGACCCGAGAGCCCGTAGACGACATCGACCTCGCCGCGCTTGAGGGCGGCGAGCCGCGTGGCGTCGTCGGGAATGACCTTGAAGACGAGCGTCTTGATGGCCGGGGCCTTGCGCCAGTAGCCGTCGAAAGCTTCGAGGGTCAGCTCCACCCCCGGCTTGAAGGAGACGAGGCGGTAGGGGCCGGCGCCGATGGGCGCGCGCTTGTACCCTTCGTCCCCCACGCGCTCCACGTACTTCTTCGGCACGATCCAGGCCGCCCCCGTGGCGGGCGTCCCGAAGAAGGTCATGAAGTCCGGCCACGGCTGCTTGAGGCGGAAGCGCACGCGACCCGGGCTGACGATCTCGACGGCCGCGACCTTGGCCTTGAGCATGGTGGCGCTGGCTCCGCGATAGCGCTCGAAGGAGAACTTGACGTCCTCCGCCGTCACGGGCTCCCCGTCCTGGAACTTGGCGCCCTTGCGCAGCACGAACTCGTAGCTGAGACCATCCGGGCTCTGCGACCACGACTGGGCGAGGGCGGCGCCCATGCGCTGCCCCGGCAGCGGGCGCACGAGGGCGTCGTGCACCGCGTAGTAGACCATGAGGGGAAGCGCCGTCCCCGTGGCGTCCGCGGGATCGAAGAAGGCGGGAGTGAGCGAGACGTGCACGCCCCAGGTCATGGTCCCCTCCGCGGCCGGAGCCGGAGCGCTCCACGCGACGATGGCCAGGGCAAGCGCCGCGGCCACGCATCGGGGCAAGACCGCCATCATGCGCGTGCTTCTCGTTGTTCCATGGATCTCCGCGCCCGCTCAGCCCGCATCGGGATCGATGCCGTGCTCTTTGAGCTTCTTGCGCAGGGTGTTGCGGTTGATCCCGAGGAGCTGGGCGGCGCGGACCTGGTTGCCCTTGGTCTCGCGCATGACCGCGCGCAGGAGCGGCTTCTCCACCAGCCCCACCATGAGGCTGTGCAGGTTGGCCGAGGTGTGCCCGCGGAGCCCGCGGACGCACTCGACCATCTTCTTCTCGATGATCTCCTCGAGCGAGGCGTCCGCCTCCACGCCCGCGGCGGCCGAGACGGGCCCGATGGGCAGGTGCTCGGGCACGATCACGCCGCCCGAGGCCATGACCATGGCGCGCTGGATCACGTTCTCGAGCTCGCGGACATTGCCGGGCCACTCGTAGCCCGCCAGGCGGTCCATCGCCTCGGGGGCAATCACCCGCTCGCCGAGGGTCTCGGCGTACTTGGAGAGGAAGTGCTCGACGAGGAGCGGAATGTCTCCCCGCCGCTCGCGCAGCGAGGGCAGCAACAGGCTCACGACGTTCAACCGGTAGAAGAGATCCTCCCGGAAGCGGCCGGTCTTCATCATCGCTTCGAGGTCGCGGTGCGTGGCCGCGAGCACCCGCACGTCCATGCGGATCAGCTCGTGGCCGCCCACGCGCTCGAAGGCCCGCTCCTGCAGCGCGCGCAAGAGCTTGACCTGCAGCTCGGGCGGCATGTCGCCGATCTCGTCGAAGAAGACGCTGCCGCCGTGGGCCAGCTCGAGCTTGCCGAGCCGGCGCTCCTTGGCATCCGTGAAGGCGCCCTTCTCGTGGCCGAAGAGCTCGGACTCGAGCAGCGTGGCCGGGATGGCCGCGGCCGAGACGCCCACGAAGGGACGGCCGGCGCGGCGGCTGTAGTGGTGCAGGGCCCGCGCCACCACTTCCTTGCCCGTCCCGGACTCGCCGCGGAGGAGCACGCTGACGTCGCTCGCGGCCACGCGCCCGATGGTCTTGTAGACCTCCTGCATGGTCGGATGCCGCCCCACGAGGGCGCCGAACTCCCAGACCTCCTTGAGCCCCGTCTTGAGCGAGATGACTTCCTGCGAGAGCCTGCGCGCCGTCAGCGCGCGCTCGGCGAGCAGGAGCGCCTCGTCGAGGTCGAAGGGCTTGGCGAGGTAGTCGTAGGCGCCCTGCTGCATGGCCTGGATGGCCGTCTCCACGGTGCCGTGGGCGGTCATGATCACCACCTGGGCATCGGGGCGCTTCCCGCGGATGCGGCCGAGGAGGGTCAGCCCGTCGATGCCGGGCATGCGGATGTCGAGGAGGATCAGATCGAAAGGCTGCTCCTCGGCCTCCCGAAGCGCGGTGGTGCCGTCCTTCACCGCCGTGACCTGGTAGCCGGCGCCGCGGAAGCCCTTCTCGAGGACCCAGCGGAGTCCGTCTTCGTCGTCGGCGATGAGGATGCGCCCATCTGCCATGCTGGCCATCCTATCGCGCGATGGGCAGGAAGCAGGACATCGCCGTCCCGCGTCCCGGCTCGCTCGTGACCTGGATGGCGCCCCCGTGCTCGTCGACGATGCGATGGCAGAGGGCCAGCCCCAGTCCCAGGCCGCGCTCCTTGGTCGTGAAGAAGGGCGTGAAGAGCTTGGCCCGCGTCTCCTCGGAAATGCCTGCGCCCTCGTCGGCGATCTGGATGTCCGCCATGCTCCGCTGTCCCTGACCGAGATCCACCTTGGCGAAGAGCGGGTTCATGCTCAGCCGCGTGACGAGGGTCAACCGGCCGCCGCCCGGCATGGCCTCGATGGCATTGCGCACCAGGTTGTGGAAGACCTGCATGATGCGGTCCTCGTCGGCCAGGATAGGGGGCAGGCTCGGGTCGTAGCGCCGCACGAAGGTGATGCGGCGCGAGGCCGCCTCTTCTTCCAGGAGCAGGGCCACGCGCTCGAGGAGCTGATGGACGTTGAGGGGCACGACGCGGAGGGTGACGGGGCGCCCGACGTCCAGCAGCATCTCGATGATGCTGTTGACGCGGGTCACCTCTTTCAAGAGCACGGACGTGTACTCGCCCCACCGCGCCTCGTCGCCCAGCTCGCGCTGCATGAGCTGCGCGGCGCCGCGGATGGCCGAGAGCGGGTTGCGGATCTCGTGGGCGAGCCCTATGGCCATCTGCCCCGCCGCCGCCAGAGTCTCCCCGCGGCGGACCTCGGCCTCGAGCTGGCGCAGGCGCGAGATGTCGCGCACCACCGCCACCGCCGAGGTGACGGCGCCGCTGCGTCCGGCGAGCGGCGCCGTGACCACGCTCACGTGCACGGGACGGCCGTCGAGCCCCTCGACGACGGCGGAGGACTCGGACCGGCTCTCGCCGGTGGCCAGCGTGTCGGTCAGGTGGCGCACGAGGGATGTCTCGGGGGCAAAGACTTCCTTGAGGGTGCGGCCGAGCACGCGCCGGGCGGAGCGGCCGAGCAAGTCCTCGGCCGCGGGATTCCACAGGATGACGCGCAGCTCGGTGTCCACGCCCACGAGGGCATCCGGCAGCCCGCTCACCAGCCCCTCGTAGTCGAGCGGATGGCCCATCATCAGGCGAGCGCCAGGTCGGGCACGGCGTTCAGGGTCAGGGGCGCGCGCTCGCCCGCCTCGAGCCGATCGTGACCGGCGGCGGCGATCATGGCCGCATTGTCCGTGCAGAGCCGCCGGGAGGGGACGAAGAGCTCCCAGCCGCGCTCGCCGCACTCGCCCGCGAGCGCCTCGCGCAGGGCCGTGTTAGCGGCGACCCCGCCCGTCAAGACGACGCGACGGACGCCGAGCGAGAGCCCCGCGCGCACGGTCTTGCGCACCAGCATCTTGACGACGGTGGCCTGGAACGAGGCCGCGACGTCGGCCACGTGCGCCGGGGAGAGGGCGCCGGCGCGCCGGACGTGGAGCGACACCGCCGTCTTGATCCCGCTGAAGGAGAAGTCCGGCGCGCCGTCGGTCATCTGCGCGGTGGGGAGCCGGAGGGCGGCGGGATTTCCCTCGCGCGCGATGCGCTCGATGGCGGGCCCGCCCGGATAGCCGAGGCCCAGGAGCTTGGCGACCTTGTCGAAGGCCTCTCCCGCGGCATCGTCGCGCGTGCGGCCGATGCGCGCGTAGCCCCGCGGCTCTCTCGCCAGGTAGAGGGCGGTGTGGCCGCCCGAGACCACGAGGGCGAGAAAGGGGTAGTCGGGCGGGTTTCCCTCCAGGAACGCGGCGTAGATGTGACCTTCGAGATGATTGACGCCGCAGAGGGGGGCGCCGTGCACCCAGGCGAGCGCCTTGGCGGCCTGCACGCCGACGAGGAGCGAGCCCACGAGCCCCGGCCCCTGGGTCACCGCAATGCCGTCGAGGTCACGGAGGGTCATGCCCGCCTCGGCGAGGGCCTGGCGGATCACGGGCACGATCACCTCGAGGTGTCGGCGCGAGGCGAGCTCCGGCACCACGCCGCCGTAGGGCGCGTGGACGTCGTCCTGAGAAGCGACGACGCTCCCCAGCACCTTGCGCCCGCCGTCGAGGACGGCGGCCGCCGTCTCGTCGCACGACGTCTCGATACCGAGCACGATCACGACTTACTGAGTCCTCATTTCCTCAGCTCGAAAGTCACCTACTTGGCCAGGTGCGATACCGGCACGAGGCGGATGCCTCGCGCCTCCCAGCGCGGGAGGTACTCGCGCAGCAGACGCACCGTCAGCGGATGCCCGTGGGCGATCACGATGACCTCGCCCCGGCGCTCCGCCCACCAGGCAACCTCGTCCCAGCGCACCCGATCGCCCGCCTCTCCCGCGCTGTGGTCGATCATGATCTGCCGCCGGCCCGCGCGTAGCCCCGCGGCCTTGGCCTCGTCGTAGGCCACGGACAGATTGCTCGTCAGCCCATCGACCATGAAGAGCCGTCGCCCCGCCAGCACCTCCACCACCGTGCGCATGCGCGCCCGGTCCTCGGTCATCCGCGATCCCATGTGGTTGGTGACTCCCACGGCGCCGGGCACGCTGGCCAGGTGCGCCCCCACCTGACGCTGGAGCTCCTGCGGGCTCATGGCCATCAGGAGCGAGCCGGGACCGGGATCGACCTCGGGATAGCGGTACGGCTCCATGGGCAGGTCGAGGAGGACTTCCATCCCCGCCTGGGCCGCTTCTCGGGCCGTCCACTCCGAGAGGGGCAGGCCCGGCAGCACGGCCACGGTCAGGGGCCGCCTGACGTCACGGAGCGGATCGAAGACGTCTCGACGCGCCCCCAGATCGTCCACGATGACGGCGACGCGCGGTGACCCCGTCGGCACGGGCGGCGCCGGCTGTGGCGTGGCGGTGCTCGCCGTGGCGCCCGTGGCGCGGCGCGGCTGAGGCCCTGGCGCCACCGAGCGCGTCGGGGAGGAGCTCCACGGCAGACCGAAGAGGCTGGCTTCCCCTCGCCGCGCCTGCCACTGGTCGAGGCCAACCACGGCCACGAGCAGGACGACGATGAGCCCGGCGAGAGCCGTCCAGACTCGCGCCGGCATGCCGCCCCGTCAGCGGACCGAAACCTGCGGCGTCGACGGCGGGCCCGCCGGGCGCGTGGTCTTGTCCATGATCTTCATGGCCTTGAGCAGATCGACGGCGCGCTGCAGCTGGGGATCACGCTTGAGCTGATCCTGGAGCCGCGCCTGCTCGTCGAGAATTGGCGGCGGCGCCTGCTCGCCCGCGGCGGGCTTGGGCATCTCGACGACGATGTCCGGCGTGATCCCCTTGCCGTGGATGGAGCGTCCCTTGGGCGTGAAGTACTTGGCCGTGGTCAGCCGCAGGCCCGAGCCGTCGGAGAGGGGGATGATGGTCTGGACGGAGCCCTTGCCGAAGCTCTGCGTCCCCAGGACGACGGCGCGCCCCCAGTCCTGGAGCGCGCCCGCCACGATCTCCGAGGCAGAGGCGCTACCCTGGTTGACGAGGACGATGATGGGGAAGTCGCTCCAGGTGCGCTTGCCGCTGGCCTGGAAGCGCATGTTCTGGTTGCGGACACGCCCCTCCGTGTACACCACGAGCTTGCCCGACTCGAGGAACTTCTCCGACACCTCGACGGAGGAGGTGAGGAGGCCGCCCGGATTGTTGCGCAGATCGAGCACGAGGCCCTGGATCTTCTTGCCCTTGTTGTACTTCTCGAGGGCGGTCTCGACATCCTGGCCCGTCTTCTCCTGGAACTGGCGGAGGCGGATGTACTCGATGCCCGGCTCGAGCTCACCGGTCTTGACGGACTGCACCTGGATCAG
>QHSC01000191.1 GCA_003220345.1 Candidatus Rokuibacteriota bacterium
CGGAACTCATGGACGTCGTCCCGGTGACATTCCCCCCAGGTCGGGCGAGGCTCGCGACGAGCCCGGTCGCCACCGGGTCGCCGAGAGCGAGCATGACGATCGGGATCGTGCGAGTTGCCTTCTTCGCGGCTTGAGTGGCCGGGGTGGTGGTCACGACGATGATGTCCGCCTTGAGTCGCGCGCAGTCGGCGGTGAGGGCGGGAAACCGCTCGCCCCGGCCCTCCGCGGAGAGGTAGTCGATGGTGATGGTCTGCCCATCCACATAGCCCAGGTCGCGCAGGCCTTGGAAGAACGGGTCAAACCTGCTCGACTGCGGCGTACCTGGATCGAACGTCAGGAAGCAGAGCCGAGGGATCCTCCTCGCCGGCTGCGCCTCAGTGGCGAGCGGCATGGCGACCATGGTGAGGACGAGGACGACGCCTAGTGCAGCGCGCACCATCATCATGCCGCCTCCCCCGTGCGGGCTGAGCACGCCGGCGATCATCCGCCAACCGTCGATCCTGCGCAACCTGATCTGCCCGCTGGCCACGAGACTGAAGAGCAGGATCACCGAATTAGTCTCGTCGGTCAGCGGACGAGCGAGAAGACACAGACACCCAGCCAGACGACCGCGAACACGAGCGGCGAGAAGAGCAGATACCACTTGGAGGAGATGGCGCCGAAGGCCCGGAGGAGCGGGCGGGCGCGCTGCTGGGCGGCCGCCGTGTCGAGGATGGCGAAGCGCGGGTCGCCGGGGTGGCGGCGCTGCACCTCGGCGATCTTGATCTGCCACACGTCCTGGAACAACGAGGTGCGCCCGATGGAGAACATCCAGATGAAGCTGAAGATCGCCCCGGCCAGGTAGACGTACCATTGCTCCGGGTGGAGTCCCCCGGAGATATTCACCGTCGACACGAGCAGCGCGTTCACGGCAAGGAGAACCTGCAGCTTCGTGGTCTTGATGGGATTCTCCTTGGCCCACAGGTCCAGCAAGCTCTTGTACGTCTCGTAGTCCATCTCGACCTGTCGCTCCTGCTCGGTCATGAGCATGCACCCGCCTGAGGGGAGATTGTCCGTCCCGGCTCGCCCGCCATGCGGGCATGCTAGCCGAGCGTCGAGTTCGTGCGCAAGCGCCCGCCCGTGCTACGGGTGGCGCGGGCGGTACATGCGGTCGTCGTAGCGGAACTCGCGCTCGATGACCATCTGGACCGCCGCGAACTCCCGGTGCGCGGGATTGATCACCGCGTTCCGCTCCTCGGGCACGAGGGCGGAGGGGACGTGGAGGATCAGCGAGCGGAGCTCCCGCGCCCACGCCGTCCCGAAGTCCATGCTCGCCGGGGTGGCGGGCACGAGATCCCAACCGCGGGGGAGCTGGGCCAGGCTGGGGGTCTCGGCGGAGTGCTTGGCGGGCAGCTCGAGCCGCACGAGCACGAGATCGGGCGGGGTGATACCGGCGAGCTGCACGAACTTCTCCAGGGCGGCAATCGCGATGGTGCCCCCCGCGTAGATGACGGCGGTGCCGAGGTGGTTCCAGCGGCCGCCGCTGTCCCGGGCCCCCTGGCCCAGGCGGTCAAGGGCAAAGGGACGCCGCGCGATCCGCCAGACTACCGCCCCGGCCACTACAAGACGCCACCGGCGTCGATCGCGTGAAGAAGTCGCCGGACCTCGCCCGCGCCGGGCTCCGTGTCCAGCATCGACAAGGGCGTGGCGCCGGCCAGGGCCAGGTTGGCGCTCTTGAGCCAGTGCGTGGCGGCCTCGCGCGCGCCAAAAGTGGCTTGGGCCAGGCGCGTGATGTCGGCCACCCGCACCACGCGCTCGGAGGCCGCGGCATCCAGGTTGCGATTGTCCTTGATCAGCTTGTGCGCCGTGCTCTCGGGTGTGTGCAGGAGGGCGAAGATGACCGCCTTCGGCACCTCGAGGTACGCGACCATGTCGTCGACCACCCGCGCGCCCACGCCGGCGCGGATGATGTCGATCTTCTGAGCGGTGGGCGTCTCCCGGGCGACGAACAGCATGAAAGGGGGGATCTCCTGCTTCCGCAACCCGTCTGGGCGCCCGCGGGGCCGTAGCCGCGCATGCCGGCGGACGGTGCCAGCCCCCGGGGACCGCTTCATGGGCTTGCGTCGCTTGGCCATCGCTGCTCCTTTGTCGTGTCCAGGGTAGCTCTCAAACGAGAGTGTTGCAACTCCTGATATGTAGCTCGGCAGGTCGTGACCACTGAGGGGGCCGCCCAGCAAGCTGTCATTCCGCGTCACTAATCGTGACACTCACCGTCACGCCAGCGTCGGCCACTGTCAGCGAACTGACGGATAAGCTTGCATATCCGGCCCTGGCACCCACCATGCACTAGAGCCGCGCGAACTCTACTTCACGCCACTCGGCCGACGGGCCGACGAATGGGAGGCCTCAGATGTTAGGGCGAATCAACGGCGCGGTCAGGTTCAGAGAACCCCTCAGCTTCCACACCTCGTTGCGGATCGGCGGTCCCGCGGAGTTTTTCATCATGCCGCAGGACCTCGACGATCTCCGCTATGCCCTGGCGTTCGCCGAGCAGGAAGACCTCCCGCTCATCGTCATCGGCGGCGGCAACAATCTGCTCGTTTCCGATCGCGGCCTGCAGGCCGTGGTGGTGAAGCTGCAGGGCATCCTCGGCCGCGCGGAGTTTTCCGGCGACGAGGTGGCCGTGGGGGCGGGCATGCCGCTCTCCGCCCTCATCAGAGAAGCCGCCGCGCAGGGCCTGGGCGGCCTCGAGTACCTGGCGGGCATTCCCGCCTCGGTCGGAGGCGCTCTGGCTACCAAAGCCAAGACGGCGGAAGGCTCGCTCCTCCAGCACTGCACCGCCATCTACTTCGTGTACCCCGACGGGACGATGGGCGAGCACCGGGCCAGCGGATCGACGGGCGGGCAGAGCTTCGATCTGCCGAAGGGCAGCATCGTCGTGGGCTGCCGGCTCCAGCTCGAGCGCCGTCCCGCCATGGCTGTCCAGAAGGCCTTGCAGCATCGACTGAAGGTGTGGAAGGAGACGCAGCCCTTCGCCCTGGCCACTGCGGGCTACGTCTGGAAGAACCCGCCGGGCGATCGCGCGGCACGTCTCGTCGAGACCGTGGGCCTGCGCGGCAAGCGCGTGAACGGCGCCGAGATCTCGTCGAAGGCCGCCAACCTGATCGTCAACCGTGGCGGGGCCACGCATCACGATGTCCTCGCGCTGATGGAGATGGTGCGCGAGCGCGTGGAGACACGGCTGGGCATCACGCTTCGCCCCGAGATCAGGCTGGTCGGCTTCCCCGCCGGCGTGCCCTTCGAGGCGCAGCCCATGGAGCTGTCCGCCGCCCGCTAGCTCGACACTGCTCCTGGCGGGTGATGTGGGCCCGCCAGCTCGGCTATCCGAAGCACGTCTCCTGGTCGCGACTCCCTCCCCTCCCCAGTTCCGATTCACTCTCGTCGGTATCGCCCGACCGGGCCCTTCGCCACCGAACGACGAATACGAGCCCCAGCCCGGAAAGACAGAGGAACCATGACTCTGGCGCGGGAACCCTTCTTGTTGCGTAGACACCGTGGGTCAGGCTCCCGAAGGGATCGAGGATCTGCCATTCGTTCGTGACCCCGTCGCGGAGCGCCAACACGGCGGAATTGGTGGGCGTGAGAACATCCGTCTCGACATTGTCGTTGTCATCGGGGTCGTCGACGGCGGGAAGGGACACACCGAACAGATTGTTGAACTCGCAATCGAGCGGAGCGGCAGGGCGGCAGATCGTGGCCTCAAACGCTATGAGGAGTCCGGTGTTGGAGTCGAGCGTGTAAGAGCCGGTCCAGTTCACCGGGCCAGGAATTGACGCGTCGTCGAACTGAATGACGAAATTCAGCGGAGTCGCGTTCGAGGCGGGAGCGGAAAGAACCATCAGGGCTATCGCCAACCCAGTGGCGAGCAGAGTGCCGGCGGCTCTTGACGGCATGGGTGGCCCTACTTCAGGCGCGGATCGAGCGCGTCGCGAAGGCCGTCACCGAAGAGATTGAAGCCCAGCACGGTGACGAAGATGGCCAGCCCCGGAAAGAGCGAGAGCCAGGAGTTGGCCTGGATGAAAGCCACGTTGGCCTTGAGGTCCCAGCCCCAGCTCGGCGTGGGCGGCTGCGTGCCCAGGCCGAGGAACGACAGCGTCGCCTCCACGATGATCGAGGTGGCGATGCCCAGCGTGGTCGTCACGATGATCGGGGCCAGGCAGTTGGGCAGCACGTGGCGCAGCAGAGTCGAGGGGTCGCGCACGCCGAGGGCCCGGCACGCCTCGATGTATTCCTTCTCCTTGATGGAGAGCACGCTGCCACGCACGAGGCGCGCATAGATGGGAATGCGCACGATGGCGATGGCGCCCGTGACCTTCATCGTGCCCAGGATGCCCGCGGTGGGGGTGAAGATCACCATCAGGATGATGGCGAGCAGGTAGATCGGAAAGGCCAGGATGAGGTCCATCAGCCGCATCAGTGTCGCGTCCGTGCGGCCTCCGTAGAACCCGGCCATCAGTCCCAGCGGCACGCCCACGAAGAGGGCGAGGAGCACCGAGGACACGCCTACGGCCAGCGAGATCCGGCTGCCGTGGATGATCCGGCTCAGCATGTCACGGCCGAGCTGATCCGTGCCGAGGGGATACTCCCAGCTCGGGCGCTGGAAGGTCCGGGTCTGGTCGGCGGTGGTCGGGCTGTGGGGCGCGAGCACGTCGGCGAAGATGGCCACGACCACCAACAGCACCACGATGGCCGCCCCGACCAGCGCGGTCCTGTTGCGGCGGAGCCGGCGCAGCCCCTGTGCCATCGGTGACTGCGAGCGCTCGCGGACCGCGGGCCAGGCAGCGACCGGCAGGTCCACCTCGCTGAGGCTGCCCCCGCGAATGGGCTGACGGGCCATGGGGCCGATGCCGTCGCCTTCCGCCATATGTTCTCTCTCAGGCTCCGTAACGAATTCTTGGATCCAGGAACGTGTAGGTCAGATCCACGAAGAGGTTGATCACCACGAAGGCGAAGGCCGTGATGAGGGCGAAGCCCTGCACCTGCTGGTAGTCGCGGGCGATGATGGCGTCGATGCCGAAGGTGCCGAGGCCCGGCATGGCGAAGAGCGTCTCGACCACGATCGCCCCGCCGATGAGGAAGCCGACCTGGAGGCCCATCACGGTGACGGTGGGGATGAGGGCGTTCTTCAGCGCGTGCTTCAAGACGATGCTCGGCTCGGCCACGCCCTTGGCGCGCGCGGTGGTGACGTACTCGGTGCGGATCACCTCGAGCATGCTGGCGCGGAGGAGCCGGGTGAGGATGGCCGCGCGCCCGATGCCGAGCGCGACCGCGGGCATCAGCACGTGCGTCGCGTTGCCCCAGAAGCTCACGCCGCACACGATCGAGGGGCAGGTGCCGGGCAGGTATATCCAGCCCGAGCTCGGCAGCAGTCCCCCGAGGCCGAAGGAGAAGACGAGGAGGAGCAGGATGCCCGCGAAGAACTCGGGAATGGAGACGCCGATCATGGCCACCGTGGTGGCCGCGTAGTCGGGCCAGCTGTTCTGGCGGACGGCGCCGATGATCGCGGCGGGAACGGCGATGGCCAGGGCCACGGCCATCGACAGGACGATCAGCTCCAGGGTCACGGGCAGGCGGACCAGCACGTCCTGGAGCACGGGCCGCCCGCTCAGGATCGAGGCGCCCCAGTCACCCTGGACCAGCTTGCCGAGCCAGATCACGTACTGGACGAGGACGGGCTTGTCGAGACCGTAGGCCTGGCGGACGCGGACGGCGTCCTCTTCGTTGTAGGCATCGCCGAGGAGGGCGACCACGGGGTCGCCGGGGACCGACCGCATCATCACGAACACCACGAAGGTGATCATGAGGACGGTGGGCACGATGTTGAGAAGCCGCTTCAGGAGGTAGACGCGCATGCCCCCGCCCGTTACTTGTCGAGCCAGACCCGGTCGTAGTGCACTTCGAACTCCGCGTTGTACGTGTAGCCCTTCATCCACGGCTGCGCGACCATGTAGAAGGGCGAGCCGGAAATGTTGTTCCAGTACATCTTGTCGGCCATGAACTCCACGAGCTCTTTCGCGATGGCCTTGCGCTTGGTGGCGTCCAGCTCCCGCGCGTAGCGGGCGTAGAGCTCGTCGACCTTGGGATCGTTGTGGCGCGGATGGCTCCACGAGGACGTGCTGTTCGACAGGTACGCGTTGCTGTCGAGCGTGATGAGAGAGAGCAGGTCCTCCACGTACATGTCCCAGGGGCCGTCCTGGAGGGTGGTGTTCATCCAGGTGACCTTGTCCACCAGCCGGATGTTCGCGGTCACCCCGATGCGCGCCATCTGCTCCTTGATGACCGTGGTGATGACGCTGAACACGCTCTTCTCCGTGTTGGTCATCAACTCGAAGGTGAGCGGCTTCTGGGGGCCGTAGCCGGCCTCGGCGAGGAGCGCCTTGGCCCTGGCCTGGTCGTAGGGGCACATGTGGTTGACATCCACGGTGTCGAGGGTGCCGGGCGGGTTCATGCCAACCCACGGTGTCGCCTGGCCCTTGAAGGCGATCTTCACGATCTCCTGCCGGTCGATCCCGTAGCAGCCGATGGCCTTGCGCACGCGCAGGTCGCCGAAGATGGGGTGCGGCGCGCGCTCCTTGGACATGGGCTTGCCGTCCTTGGGCACGGTCACCTTCATGGCGGCGAGCATCGGCGTGGTCTCCTTGCCCGTCATGATCTGCGCGCGCGGATTGTGAGCTCGGAGCGTGTCGACGTGCTCGGGCGAGAAGGAGGCGATGAAGTCGATCTCGCCCGCCTTGAAGGCGGCCATCTCGGTCACGGGATCCTTGATCACGCGGATGATGACGCGGTCGAGATAGGGCAGCCCCGGCATGAAGTACTTGTCGAAGCGGTCCATGACGAGCTGACTGCCCTTGTTCCACTCGACGAGTCTGAACGGTCCGCATCCGATGACCGCGCCGGGCTTGCCCTGCTGGCGATCCTGCACGGTGTACTTCTGGGTTGCCGTGGGGGAATAGAGCACCAGCCCGGTCCGGTAGGCGGCGAGCATGTGGAGCATGAAGGCATACGGCTGCTTGAGCCGGATCTGCACGGTCAGGGGGTCCAGCACCTCCACGGAGTGCACCGGCTCGTAGAAGGTGCGCATGCCCGATTTCGTGGCGGGATCCATCAGCCGGTCGATGCTGAACTTGACGGCGGCCGCGTCGACGGGCGTGCCGTCGTGGAAGAGGACGTTCTTCCGGAGCTTGAAGGTGTAGAGGAGCGCGTCGGGCGAGATCTGCCAGGACTCCGCGGCATCGCCCACAAATTTGCCGTCGGGGGTGATGTTGACGAGGCCGCAGCCGACATTCATGGCCACCCACATCATTTCGTAGCCGGGCGCGGTGTGGAAGTCGAGGTTGGCGATCTCGTTCCCGTAGGACACGCGCAGGGTGCCGCCGCGCTTGGGCGTCTGGGCCAAGCTCTGGTCCGACAGGAGGAGAACGATGCTGGCGAGGACGATCAGTCCGGACAAGGTACGTCTAAGGTCCATGGGCGTGACCTCCCGGATGGGATTTTGGGTAGGGTCCGAGCGAACGTTCAGGCTGTAGGGAAATCCTCCATAGCCCGGCTGTCGTGCACCGGGGCCGGGCAACGTGTGGCGCAGAGCATCCTTCAAAGAGCGCCCGTTGGCAAGCAGATTCCTCCCGATTGACTGTCACGGACCATGGATGCTAGGAAGGCCCATGGACGAGCAAGCGCTCCGAGACCTGATCGGCGAGGTGCAACGCGACCGGCTGAGCCGACGGCGGTTCGTCCAGGTCATGTTCGGCCTCGGCCTCAGCGCACCGATCGCCGGGCATCTGCTCGCCGCGGCCGGCCTGGCCCAGACGCGGCCGGCGGGCCCGGCCCCCGCGCGCCGCGGCGGTGGGGGCCCACTACGGCTGCTCTATTGGCAGGCACCCACCATCCTCAACCCCCACCTGTCCGTGGGCGTCAAGGACTTCGCGGGCGCTCGGATCTTCTACGAGCCGCTCGCCGATTTCGATCCGGAGGGTAATCTCGTGCCGTTCCTGGCCGCGGAGCTGCCGAGCCTGCAGAACGGCGGTGTTGCCAGGGACGGCACGTGGGTCGTATGGAACCTCAAGAAAGGCGTGCAGTGGCATGATGGCCGGCCCTTCACGGCCGACGATGTGATCTTCACCTGGGAGTTCGCGGCGGATCCGGCCGCGGCGGCGACCTCGATCTCGGCCTACAAGGACCTCGACCGCGTGGAGAAGCTCGGTGAGCACTCGGTCAAGGTCGTCTTCAAGCAGCCGACCCCGTTCTGGTCCGAGCCCTTCTGCGGCGGGGGCGGGCTCGTCATTCCCAAGCACGTCTTCTCCGCGTATCGCGGCGCCAGGTCCCGCGAGGCGCCGGCCAATCTCAAGCCCGTGGGCACCGGCCCCTACCGCTATGTCGACTTCAGGGCCGGCGACACCGTGCGCGCGGAGATGAATCCCGCCTACCACGTGGCCAACCGCCCGTCCTTCGACACGCTCGAGATGAAGGGCGGCGGGGAGGCCGTCTCGGCGGCCCGCGCGGTGCTCCAGACGGGCGAGTACGATTTCGCCTGGAACGTCCAGGTGGAAGACGACGTGCTCAAGCGGCTCGAGCAGGGTGGCAAGGGCCGGGTGCTCGTCACCCCGAGCAGCGCGCCCGAGTTCATCCAGGTCAACTTCACCGATCCCCTGAAGGAAGTCGACGGCGAGCGCTCGAGCGTCAAGGCCCCGCATCCCTTCCTCACCGACCCGTCCGTCCGCACGGCCCTCGGCCTCGTCGTGGACCGCGCAACCATCCAGGAGCAGATCTACGGGAGGCTCGGGCAGCTCACCGCCAATTTCCTCAACCTGCCGCGTCGATTCCAGTCGTCCAACCTGAAATGGGAGTTCAGCGTCGATCGCGCCAACCAGGCCCTGGACGCCGCGGGCTGGAAGCGCGGCGCCGACGGCGTCCGCGCGCGCGATGGCCGCCGCCTCAAGCTGCTGTTCCAGACCTCGATCAATACGCCGCGCCAGAAGACCCAGGCCATCATCAAGCAGGCGGCCGCCAAGGCCGGTATCGACATCGAGCTCAAAGCCGTCGTCGCGTCCGTCTTCTTCTCCTCGGACCCCGCCAACCCGGACACCGCGTCCCACTTCTACGCTGATCTGCAGATGTACTCCCTGTTCATGGGCCGGCCGGACCCTCAGCGCTTCATGGAGAGCTTCGCGTCCTGGGAGATCTCCGCCAGGGAGAACAAGTGGTCGCTCGGCAATCGATCGCGGTGGCGCAACGAGGACTACGACCGGCTGTGGCGGGCGTCCGAGCGGGAGCTGGATCCCGTCAAGCGCGCGGCCCTCTTCATCCGCATGAACGACATGGTGGTGCGCGAGGGTGTGGTCATTCCCCTCCTCATCCGCAACGAAGCCACCGCCGTCTCCCACAAGCTGCGCGGCATCGACATCACCCCCTGGGGCTCGAACCTCTGGAATCTCGCCTCCTGGTCGCGCGAGGCGTAAGCCGGACGGCCCGGACGTACCGAGCCCGGCGCCTCAGAGGTAGTGGCGCAGGTGCGCCCGATAGAACTCGAGCGTTCTCATCAGCCCGTCTCGGAGTGACACGCGCGGCTCCCAGCCGAGCATCGAGCGCACGAGACCGTCGTCGGAGTAGTAATCGCCGATGTCGATGCGCTTGTGCTCCGGCGGATAGGCGCGGAGAGCGTATTCGCCGCCCCGGTTGAGCTCGATGAGCAGGTCGGCGAGGTCCCGCAGGCTGATGGGCCCCGCGCCGCCGACGTTGAAGATGCGGCCCACCGCCTCGTCGCTCGTCCCCGCGGCCAGGAAGGCCTCGATGACATCATCCACGTAGGTGAAGTCGCGGCACTGCTCACCGTCCCAGACTTCGAAGGGGGTGCCCTGGACGAGATGACGGATCCAGAGCCCGAGGAAGGTCTGGCGGGCGTCCTTGACGCGCATGCGCGGGCCGATGGTATTGGTGAGCCGCAAGGCGCACGTGCGCAGCCCGTATACACGCTGATAGATGAGGTGATACCACTCCCCCGCCAGCTTGTTGACCCCGTTGATGTCGACGGGTCGCACGGGATGCTTCTCGTCGACGGGCAAGTAGTCGGGGCTTCCATAGACCTGCCGGGTGCTGGCGAAGACGATTCGCACGTCCGTATTGTGTCGGCGGCACGCCTCGAGCACGGAGAGCTGCGCCCGGCAGTTCATCTCCAGGTCCTGCTGCGGTAAGCGCATGGAGTCGATGTGGCTGGTCTGCCCGGCCAGGCTGAAGAGGTAGTGCTGCCCGCGAACGAGCTGTCCCATCCGCGCTTCGTCGCGCGCGTCCGCCAGCTCGACGGTGACCTGATCACGGATGTCCGCGATATTGAACAGCCGCCCGCCGTGCTCGGGCACCAGGCTGTCGACGAGGAGCACCTCGGCCTCGAGCTCCACGAGCCGTCGCGCCAGGCTAGAGCCGATGAAGCCGAGCCCTCCCGTGATGAGGACGCGACAGTTCTTGAAGTGGCGATCAGCCGCCATCCCGGCCCTCCCCGCGAGAGAAAAGAAAGCCGCTGAATTCGGACTGCTCGGGTGCTCCGTGAATCGTGGGGCCGTCGCTCACCAAGATCTCACGGACGAGACGCAAGCCCAGGCTGGCGGCATGACCCAGGAACTCCTGCCGGTTAAGAATCCAGCTCACGTATTCAGTGGCATACCCATGCCGGTAGGGTCGCTGGATCACCGTGAACGATGCGACCCGATGGACAATCGGGAGGCGGGCGATGTAGACGTGGCGGCGGCTCGCCCCCGCGAGTCTGCGCGTCACGTTCTTCCAGTCCTCGAAATACTCGAGGGACCCGCTCGCGAGCACGAGATCGTAGTCTCGAGCAAAGCAGCTTTCATCGTCCTCGTGGAAGCTTGCCGAGGGTTGGAGCTCTCGCCCGTCTTTACAGAGGAGCGGGACGTCTTTGCAGTGATATTCGACCTCCAGTTGCGGAAAGAGGGCCTGGCTGACGAGGTTGTAGTGCCCAACTCCGCCCCCCCAGTCGAGCAGGGAGACGCGGTCCTTCTTCCACGCCGTCAGGCCCAGAACATACCCGAATGCCATGAGCACGGTGCTCGCCGCGGCGCCAGGCCTGGAGAGATCGTGCGCCCACAGATGCACGGGCAGAGGACCCGTGTCGCTCATGAGACGGAGAACTTCTGGCCACTTGGCCCGCTGCGTCTCCACGATGCTCTCGACGTTCCACCCCGTCACGCGAGGATCGCGCGTGCGCCACCCTTCCGGTAGATATTGCCATTCTGGTCGTTGTTCGTCCCTCGGTAGCCCACCGAGGATGCGCCGCGCGACCCGTCCGAGTCTCACCTGCCGGTCCCCCCCATCGTCTTCCCGGAGAAAGGGGTCCTCGGCGGCCTATGCTCCAGGAAGTGTCTCCCTACCACGCGATCGACGAATCCCATCCGGACCCCGGCGCCCCACATGCGCTTCCACAGGTTCCAGTCATTCGGTTCGTCCAAGCGCCATGCGTTCAGGTCATATCGCAAGAAGCGCAGATGAGCACCGTAGAGAACCGAGGCATTGCAAATGCGGCCGCATTCCGGAGGGTAGGAGCCGACGCGACGCCAAGTCCCGGGCTCCACTTCCATATCCATGACGCCGTAGGCGAACTCCCACCGCCGATCGAGGCAGGCGGCCAGGAGAGCCTCGAGGTGGTCGGCAGAGAACTCGTCGTCGTCGAGCCACGCGATCCACCGCCCGCGCGCGAGCCTGAGGGCTTCATTGGCCGGCGCGGACCCGGCAACCAGCCACCGGAGATAGGGATCCTCCGGGTACTTGCCTCTTGCAGGGAGGTTGTAAAAGCGGATGCGGGGATCGCCAGCGTCGCGAAGCAGCGATTCCGTGTGATCCGTACAGGCGTCCCCGACGATGACGATCTCGAAACGAGAGTAGGTCTGCCGGAGCACGGAGGCCACGCTCCGCTCCCGGAGCAGCTCGGCGCGGTTGTAGGTGGGCATGAGGACCGATATCAGGGGCTCGGCGTCCCGGTACAAGTCCTGCGCCCCGACCCGTGCCATCCACAGCCGTCCGAGATGCTGGAGTCGATAACGGTTGAGTTGACCTGGTAGCCGTCTCCGGTGTCTCGCCCGCCAACGAGCCACCCGCCATTCGATCGCGGCTCTTCTTTCGAGCCACGAGGACTCGAGGAACTCACGCTTCCTTCCCCACCGGTCAGCCATGGCTCGACGTCAGGATTTGATGGCGATCCAGCCGGCAAAGTTCATCCATCGCCAGAAGCAGTCAGTGTGCCTGAATCCCGCTGTCTTCAATAGCTCCTCATTCCAGCGGGCCGTCACGGGTACCAGCACCCCTTCGAGACTGAGGCGTTTCCGCTCGATCTCCTCGCTCGTGTATCCGCCGGCGCGTTTGAATTCATGGTAGAGCGCAACGAAGTCGCGATCCAACGCGGCGGTAGCTCCGATGACCTTCTCAACGAAAATGAACGCGCCCCCCGGGAGGAGAGCGGCGTGAATATCCTCCAGGATTCGCAGCCGGTGCTCGATGGGCGTGAACTGGATCGTCAGGACACTGAGAATCACGCTGGCGGAGACTCGCGGAAATCCTTGGCGCAGATCGAGATCCAGGATCTGGACGACTCCGCCATCGATGAGGAGACGAAACCGATTTCGCACGGCCTCCAACATGGGGCGGGATGTTTGGCTTGACGTAGCGCTTGGCAAGCTCGGTCACGGCGTGGCGCATCACTTCATACTGCGGAATCGAGCGCCTGAGCATGTCGTCGAAGACGGCCGCGACGCTAGTGTCGAACTCCCAGTGCCGCCCGCTCGGAAGGTGTCCGAGACTGCTGTTGCCCATGGTGGACTCTCCTGTCATCACAGCTTGGAGCGTCGCAGGCTCTGGAGAGGCTGCGCAATGCGCTACGCACCACCGGATGCTGGCGACGCGGCAGCCGCGGCCGGCGACTCATTGCCTTTGCCCGTCAACGTGAACGACAGACTAGCATCCCGGGTGCGGGCTCGTCGTGCACTTCGACGCGCCAATCGGCGAGCTGGGTCTCCATCACCCACCGGAGCCCTGTCTCCGCGCGCCACTCGGGGATCCGCCACAGGTGGGAGTTGTAGAGCAGCATCTCGCCTCCGGCAGCCACGTGTCCGCTGAGCAGCGGCCACAGGCGGCGCCAGGTCGCCTCGTCATTGCCGTGCAGGTCGACCACGATGAGACAAAACGGCTCGCGGCGTCTCGCCAGGTATTCGGCGCCGTCGGCGATCTCGACGGTGACGCGCAGGCCCTGGAGGTTGAAACGGGCGCCGCGATCCTCGCGGTCGACCGTGGTCACCAAGCAGCCGTTCTCTGCCATGAGCGCGGCCAGCTGGCCGCGCGAGGTACCGATCTCCAGGACCGGGTGACCGCGGAAATCTCGCGAGCGAGCATCCACGAGGGCGACGTGGGCCGGGTGCATGGACCATCCTTCCCGCCCCCATTGCCCGAAGTTTCGGAGCCAGGTCACGCGCTCCATGCGGCTTGGTTGGTCCGTCCGCCAGAAAATCTCTCCCGATGCCCCGAGGCGCTCGAAGTGGGGGTTGGGAACCTTGAAGGCTCCACCGAAGTGATAGCCCCACGGCTGTGCGCGTCGCCCGCCAGTTCCATGGTCTAGGTCCTTGTCCCACGCTCGAGCGAAGGGAAACTCGTGGAGCGGGATGGGCTCGACGTCGATGAGATTGAAGGCAGCGGCGAAGCAGCCCTGCTCGCTCTGGTTCCAGCGCCCGTCATGCGGGGGGACGAGGGGCTCTGCGGCCAGGAGCGCCTGCATGGGCTGGAAGAAATCGAGGCCGGGAGGCAGCGAGAGGAGACCCGAATAGAGGCGGTGGCGATTCGTGACGTTCTTGGCGTACTGCCCGTAGATGCTCTCAGGTGCCGACACATCATCCTGGGAGACCCGCACCACGTCATAGCCGGCAGCCCACACATCGAACCACGGCGGCTTGCCCACGATGGTCTGATCGCCATCGAGCACCCACTCGGGGGCGAGAGGACGAACGCGTGCCGGGAACCATTTCCACCAATACCCGAAGCGCTCGGGAGGACAGCCGGCAAGGTCGAGCGCATCGGCCAGCGGGGGATTGTCCTCGGGCGCCTGGCTCCAGATGTGCACCGGCTGCGCCGCCCATTCGACTACGCGGCGGGCCCGGTCCACGTCGATGTTGTTGATCGCGAGACAGTAGTCGACGGTGTCACCGAAAAGCCTGGTCGCCTGGGCGATCGCCGAGCGTGTCACCTCGTCGTCGAGACCATCGCCCTTCACCCAGTGGATCAGGGGGCGTTCGGAGCGCGCGAACCGTTCATCCGCCGATGATCGCCCGCGGGGCGCCCGAGGAGCGACGTGCGACGCTCGCGTCCGTGACCATACACGCGTGCGTACAGTGCGACGGCTCCGGTAGTAGATGCTCCAGATTCCGCGCTGCACGGTCGCGGCCGCCCCGAGCGCACGGTGCCGCAGCCTGCGCCGAGCGCGAACGGCGCGGAGGACAGTCGACCAGAAGACGGATCGCTCGGCCGCGGTCCATAGCCAGCCTCGCACGCGGGAGCGAACCGAACGATGTGCCGGACGATGACGTCTCATGTTGAAGATAGTGAGCTCGCGTCCGGAGGAGCAAGCATATCCGGCCTCCTGTGCGGATCTCGAGCGTCACGTCGTGTACGTCATGCGCGACCAACGTCCTATCCGTGCGTGAGATATATCCGGGATGGACCCCGCGGTCAATCGCTGTTTTGTAAGGTCGACGCCAACCACGCGGGTTCGCGCGTCAGTGTAGGCGAAGGCGGAAAAAACTTCGCAGTGGCCATCGAATGCGGGAGCTTTCCCGACATGGAGAGGCAGTCAACACATCCTCCTGGGCAACGATGCCATGACGCCGATCGGAAGGGACCCCTGCGGGAGGCTCCTCTGCCGATCTCAGCGCAGCTCGCCATAGACGGTCAGGCGGAGAAGCGGGCCGACCCAGGAAAGCTTGAGCGTGGCCAGGGCCACGAGAATGCCCGCGGCGATGCGCCAGCACTGCGCGGGCAGCCCCGGCGGCGCGAAGAGCTGGCGCCGCTCCCAGAGGAGGAGCGCGTTGGCGAGCAGGATGGCGCCGGCCAGCGCGCAGATTATCGGCAGGAGCCGGAAGTGTAGCGGCTCACGCGGAGCGGTCAAGAGCGCGCGCAGCCCCCACATGATCCAGAGCGCGTGAAGCCCGCGGGAGACGCAGGCGGCGATGACGAACGCGAGGCTCCCCGGCCCCGGACTCCAGAAGGCGGCGAGCACCAGGGTCGGCATGATGACGTCGGGAAGCGCCTTCGGCCAGAGGATGAACGCGACGTAGATCGACAAGGCCCAGTGGAGCGCCGCGAACACCTCGAGGGCCTGGATGTATGGTCCGCCTGCCGTGCCGAGAAATGGCCGCTGCCGTCGGGGCCGCAGGAATCGGAGCTGGCTCGGGACGGCCATGACCGCTCAGCCCTCGGCCGGCTGCCTGCCGTGGCCGGGGGACCGGCCAGCCATCAGGCGATCTTGTCGTAGACGCCGGGCGGGATGACGCGGAACACCTGCAGCGGCTGCGAGACGTTCTTGAAGCTCTTCTCGCCGAGGTTCTCCAGCACGAAGGCCATGCGGATGCGCGCGGCGGTGGCGGGGCCGACCACGATCTCCCCGCCCTGGGCCGAGCCCGCGAAGCGCGCGGCCAGGTTGGTGGTGGGGCCGGTGGCCGTGAAGGTCCAGCGCTGCGAGCCCGCCCCGCCGATCTTGGTGGCGCCCACCAGCGCCTCGCCCGTGTTGATGCCCATGTGCAGGGCAATCTCGGGGAAGACGCCCGCGTGCTCCTCGTTAAGCTCGCCTGTCCTCGCGCGAATGGCCAGGGCGGCGCGGGCGGCGTTCATGGCGTGGTCGATGGCGCGGCCGGGATCGTTCCGGCTCTGCCCCTGGAAGATGACCATGAGCCCGTCGCCCGCCGTCTCGTTGATGTCGCCGTGATGCGCGCGGATGATCTCGAGGAAGCCCGAGAAGTAGGTCTGCACGAGCTGGTTGAGGCGCTTGGCCTCGAGCTGCTCGGACAGCCGCGTATAGCCGGCGATGTCGAGAAAGAGGACGGAGACCTCCTCCTGCCGCTTCTGGAGCTGGGTGGCCGTGGGGTCGCGCTCGAGCAGCTCCTTGACGGCGTCGGGAACGAACTTGGACAGCTCGCCCTTGAGCTGCTCGAGCACTTCCAGACGCTGGCGTGAGGCCTGCAGGTCCTCCAGCGTGGAGGCCAGCTCGGCATTGCGGGTCTCGAGGTCCTGCTTGGCCGTGGCCAGCCGGACCGTCATGTCGTTCAGCGCTCCGCCCAGCTCGGCCATCTCGTCACCGGAGTCGGCGGGCACGCGAACCGCGAAATCGCCCTCGCCGATGCGCTTCGCCGCCAGGGCCAGGCTCTGGATGGGGCGCACCACCACGGAGCGCATCACGAGGGCAAGGGCGGCCCCCGCCACGATGATGGTGACGATGCCGACCATGATCTGGCGATTGCGCTGGGCATGCACCGCGGCAAACACGGGCGCCATGGAGGTCTGCACGCGCACGACGGCCCGCACCTTGTGGTCGGTGCCGTGGCACCCCTGGCATCGCTCCTGGTTCGGGATGGGCTGATGCAGGGTGAAGAGCGGGACGCCGTTCTGCTCCTCGAGCGACTCCTGGGTCTGGAGCGTGTCGACGGCCTTCTTGAAGAGCGGTCCCGTCATGACGGCGCCGGCGGGGCGCGCCATCTTCTCGATGCTTGCCGCCACCCCCTTGGGCAGCTCCGCCTCCTTCGAGACGGCCTTCAAGGTCTCCAGGTCCGTGAAGGCCTCGACACCGTTGTGCCGGTAGATGGTGAGGCCCTCCACGGGCGTGGTGCTCTGCATCTCCTGGATGAGCCCGCGCGTGATGTCGGGGCGCTCCTGGAGCATGGCGCTCTCGATGCTGGCGATGAGAGTCATGGTCAGCCGCCGCGCCGCCCCCTTGCTCTGCTCCACGAGGAGGTCGGACTCGCGCTGGATGGTGAGGATGGTCGAGATCCCGAAGCCCACGATGAGGACGATCACGATGAGCACGGTGATCTTGATGGTGAGGGAGGCGGCGGGCAGCTTCATGGGCGCGCGCCTCGGGCTCTCGAGCCGGGGCGGTTCAAATCCGGACCGCGCGGCCAGCCCAGTAGGGCTCGCGGAGCACGCGCTTGAGGAGCTTGCCCGCCGCATCGCGCGGAAAGTCCTCGTGAAAGGAGACCTCGCGTGGGACCTTGTAACCGGCGACATGGCGCCGGGCGAAGGCCATGACGTCCTCTGCGGTGAGCCGGGCCTCCGGCTGGAGCTGCACGGCCGCGTGGACCCGCTCGCCCCAGTCGTCGTCGGGCACGCCGAAGACCGCCACGTCCTGGATGTCGGGGTGGCGATGCAGGGCGTCCTCGATCTCCGCGGGATAGATGTTCACGCCGGCCGAGATGATCATGTCGCGCTTGCGGTCGCAGATGTAGTAGAAGCCGTCGGCATCCATCCGCGCGACGTCGCCCACCGAGTACCACTCGCCGCGACGCATCTCCCGGGTCGCCTCGGGGTCCTTGTAGTACTCGTCGAGGATGTTGGAGAAACGCTTGACGTAGAGCTCGCCGGGCTCGCCCACGGGCACGGGCCGGCCGTCGTCGTCGAGGAGCGCGATCTCCCGGCCCGGGGCGGCCTGCCCGCACGATCCCGGCTTCCGGAGGACGTCCTCCGGTCTGAGGATGGTGTTCACCGCCAGCTCGGTCGAGCCGTAGAACTCGTAGAGAGCCGGCCCGAAGTAGGCGATCACCGCCTCCTTGACGCTCATGGGACAGGGCGCCGCGGCCATGATGATGGTTCTCATGGAGGATACGTCGTAGCGGGCCCGGACGGATGCGGGCAGCTCCACGATGCGCTTGAGGAGCGTGGGCGCCATGAAGGTGCTCGTGCAGCGATGGCGCTGGATCTGCTCGAGGGCGCGCTCGGGGTCGAACTTGGGCATGATCACCACCGTCGCCCCGACCAGGTGCGAGTAGAGGGCAAGGCCTGACGGCGCCGAGTGGTACATGGGCCCCGCCACCAGGTGGACGTGGCTCGGATCCAGGAGATCCATGGCCCGCAGCGTGTCCATGAGCCCCTGCGGGTCGACGCTGCGACGGAGCGCCCCCTTGGGCTTGCCCGTGGTGCCGCCCGTGTAGATGAGGGAGGAGCCGAAGCCGGTGTCGGCCGACAGCTCCACCGGCTCGGGACTGCCCTCGGCGAGAAGATCGTCCAGGTGCACGGCCCACTCGCGCCGCGCCTCGCCCATCAGGATCCAGTGACGGACCTTCCACGCCTGCTCTCGCACGGCCTCGCACACGGGGAGGAACTGGTCGCTCACGAAGACGGCCGCGGCATCCGAGTGGTCGAGGATGTACGCCACCTCTTCGGCCACCAGCCGGTGGTTCATGGGCGCGGGGATCAGTCCGGCCGGGCGCGCGCCCGCGGCCGCCAGGTAATGCTCGAGAGAGTTCCCGGCATAGACGATGACATGGGCGCCGGGCCCGAGCCCGAGCCCGAGGAGGGCATGGCCCAGCCGGTTCCGGCGCGTGACGAACTCGGGCCAGGACCAGACCCGCTCACCCTCGATGAGCGCGGGCTTGTCCGGTTGGCGGGCGGCATGGAGGGCAAGGACGTCCATCGGTTCTTTCCGGCTTCTAGCACAAAGCGCAGGCAAACACCAGAATAGGACTCCGTCCACGTCCTCGCGGTGCCTACGCGGCGACTCGCGCGCCCGGATTCACGGTGGAATAGCTACTTGTCACACCCAGAGCGGCCTTCGGCGCGGTAGACGCTCCACCAGGGGTCCAGCTTCGTCTTGTCGTCGGGTCCGTCGCGCTCAGCCGCCGACGCCCAGGTACGTGGTCGTGACCTCGTGGTTGGCGCGCAGCGAGACCGGAGTGCCCTCGAACACGATGGTCCCGTGATCGATGACGTAGACGCGATCGGCGAGCTCGAGGGCCATCTCGGCATTCTGCTCGACGAGCAGCATGCTGACCCGCTCGCGCTTGAGCTCCCGGACGGTGCCCATGACGGTTTCCACCACGAGCGGCGCCAGGCCCTGAGACGGCTCGTCCAGGAGGAGCAGCTCCGGCCCCGTGAGGAGGGCGCGGACGATGGCGAGCATCTGCTGCTCGCCCCCGGAGAGCAGCCGTCCCTTGCGATCCAGCACCTCGCGGAGCTTCGGAAAGCGCTCGAGCATGCCCTCCAGGGGCCAGCGCGAGCCCGGCCGGCGAGCGATCTCCAGGTTCTCCCGCGCGGTGAGGTAGGAGAAGATGCCGCGCGTCTCGGGCACGAGGGCGATGCCGAGCTGCGAGATCCGGTGCGCGGGCATCCCGCCGATGGACGCGCCCTTGTACGTGATGGTGCCGCGCGCGGGCGGCGTGAGGCCGGTGATGGAGCGGAGCGTCGTGGTCTTGCCCGCGCCGTTCCGTCCCAGGAGGGCGACCACCTCGCCCTCCCCGACCCCGAGCGAGAGCCCGTGCAGGATGTGCCCGAGCCCGTAGTACGTGTCGATGCCTCGGATATCCAGGATCATGGCGGCGCGATGCCTCCCAGGTAGGCGCGCCGGACTTCCGCGTCGCGCTGGATCTCCGCGGGCGTGCCCTCGGCGATGACGCTGCCGAAGTGCATGACGGAGATTCGGTCGGACATGCTCATCACGACGCCGATCTTGTGCTCGATGAGCACGATGGTGTATCGGCCCTTCAGCTTCCGCACGAGCCCCACCATCTTCTGGGTCTCGTCCGGGGAGAGCCCGGCCGCCGGCTCGTCCAGCAGCAAGAGCCGCGGGGCCGCGGCGAGCGCGATGGCCAGCTCGAGCTGCCGCTGCTCGCCGTGGGAGATCTCGCGCGCCGGCTGTCCCGCCTTGTCGGCGAGCCCCACCTCGCCGAGCGCGGCCAGCGCGCGTTCGAGAAGCTCCGGGTACCGATCGGCGCGGCGCCAGGCGAGGCCCCGCCAGGAGTCGTGGCGCGCGAAGGCGGCCAGCCACACATTGTCGGCGATGGACAGCGTCGGAAAGATGCTCGTGCGCTGGAAGGACCGCGCGATGCCGAGGTGGGCGATCTTGTGCGGGGGCGTGCCGGCGATGTCTCGCCCGTCAAAGACGATGCGGCCGGCCGTTGGAGCGAGCTGCCCGGTGAGCAAGTTGAAGAAGGTGGTCTTGCCGGCGCCGTTGGGCCCGATCACCGAGTGCAGCGCGCCTTCCTGAACCTCGAGGGTGACGGCGTTGACCGCCGTCAGCGCTCCGAAGGCCTTGGTCAGCCCCTCGGTCCTAACGAGGGGCATCGGTCTGTACGGTGGCGGGCCGGCGGGCTGCGCGCCACGCCCAGAAGCGCCCCCACGCCTCGACGACACCGCCCCGGAAGAACAGCACCACGATCACGAAGGCCACGCCGAGGAGGAGCGGCCAGCGCGCCCACATCGCGCTCACCGATTCGGAGAGCCAGATGAACACGAAGGAGCCGATGACGGGGCCGTAGAGCGAGCCCGAGCCGCCGATGAGGGTGGCGAAGACGACATTGCCCGAGAAGACGAAGCCGATGGACTCGAGCGGCACGATGCCGAAGAGCATCGCGTAGAGCACACCCGCCAGACCGGAGAAGGCGCCGCCGATGACAAAGGCCGCGAGCTTGAGCCGCGCCACGTCGTAGCCCAGGGCCTCGGCGCGCGGCTCGTTCTCGCGGATGGCCTGCAGGATCTTCCCGAGCGGAGACTCCACGAGCCGCTTCATGACCCAGAGCGAGAGGAGGAAGAGGGCGGCCACGAGCGCGTAGTAGGCGAGGGGCGGGTGGATGTCGACGCCGAGCACGTTTGGCCGCGGGATCCCCGGCATCCCGTCCTCGCCTCCGGTGACCGTCGTCCACTGGTACGCGGTGAAGTAGAACATCTGGTTCAGGGCGAAGGTCAGCATGATGAAGTAGAGCCCGGCGCGCTGGACGCACAGATAGCCCACGACGGCGGCCGTCACCGCCCCGACCACGACGCCGATGGCGAGCACGAGGAGCACGTTGACCGCGGAGTGCTTCAAGAGGTAGCCCGCCACGTATCCCGCGGAGCCGAAGAAGGTGGCCTGGCCGAAGGACAGGAGACCCGTGTAGCCCAGGAGAAGGTTGAGGCCGAGCCCGAAGATGGCGAAGATCCAGATCTCCGTGGCGATGGCGTGCCGGACGAAGACGGGGAGCAGGACCACGGCCGCCAGAACGGTCAGCCAAGCCTTGCTCATTTGCTATCTCGCTCAGCGCGGATGACTTCGGTGTGACCTCGGGGGCTCTTCGCGCAAGCGCTCATCGGATGCCGAACAGTCCTTGGGGACGGACGAGGAGGACGGCGGCCATGACGGCGAAGATTACGGCGACCGAGGCCTCCGGCCAGAACAGGGCCACCAGGCTCTGGGCCACGCCCACGAGGAGTCCCGCCGCGATGGACCCCAGGAGATTCCCCAGCCCCGCGAGGGCGACGACCACGAAGGCGATGCCGAGCATGTCGACGCCCATGAGAGGGTTGAGCCCGCGGATGGGCGCGGTCAGCGCCCCCGCGATCCCCGCGAGGCGCGGTCAGCGCCCCCGCGATCCCCGCGAGCACGCAGCCCAGAGCGAAGGCAGCGGTGAAGAGGCGATGGATGTCGATGCCGAGGAGGGCGACCATCTCCTTGTCCTCGATGCCCGCGCGCATGATCGCCCCGTAGCGCGTCTTCTCGAGGAAGAGCCATGCTCCGAACACGAGGAGCGCGGCGGCGACCATGACGAAGAGCCGGTACTTCGGGTAGAACGTGATGCCGAGGTCGACGCCGCCGCGCAGGAGAGGTGGCGGGAGCTGGCTCATCCCCACGGGGCTCCAGATGATGATGATGCCCTCCGTCACGATCAGCGACAGGCCGAAGGTGAGCAGGAGCTGGTAGTCGTGCCCGGCCTTGTAGAGAGGCCGGATCCCGCCGTACTCGATGAGGACCCCGAGCAGTCCCACGCCGAGGGGCGCGATCACGAGCGCGAGCCAGAAATTGCCTACGAGCTGGATGATCGAATAGAGGAGATAGGCGCCGAGGGCGAAGAGGGCGCCATGGGCGAAGTTGGGGATGTTGAGCACCCCCGTGATGATGCTGAGGCCGATGCCCATCAGAGCGTACAGCATCCCCGTGGCCAGCCCGTTCAGCACCTGACTGACGAGTAGCGAGATCCTCACGCGGTTGCAGTAGCTCGAGCGCCGGCTTCGCCGGCGCAACCCGCCTCTGGGGGGAGGTTCGGAAGGGCGGCGGAGCCCCCCTCCGAGCTCAGAGAACGCCGATGTCTTTGCAGGCTGCGTATTCCGCAGGCAACGGCGTGGTGCCCGTGGCGACGATGTCGGCGAAGTCCATCGGGTTCTTCATCGCTTCCTTCTTCTTGCAGCGCATGAAGAAGTACGGGCGCAGCGTCTGGTGGGTCTTCGGGTCGACCCGCATGCGTCCGACCAGATCGTCCACCTCGAGGCCTTCGAGCGCCTTGATCACGTCAGGCACCTCGGTGGACTTGGCCTTGTCCATGGCGTGCAGCATCATGCGTGTCATCCCGTAGGCCGCCGCGGGCGCATAGCCGGGAGGGCCGCCGAACTTGGCCTGATAGCTCTTGACGAACTCGCGGGCCACCGGCGTGTCGGCGGTGTAGTAGAAGTTCGATCCCACCCACATGTTCTCGCGGATCTCGGGATTGAGCTGCACCAGCTCCTCCACGCCCGATGACCACGTGAGGATGAGGGGCACCTTGGGGGTGAGGCCGAAGTTGAAGATCTCCCGGGCCCCCGTGACGGCGTCGAGCCCGAAGTTGATCATGGCGACCACGTCGGGCTTGTTGCCCGCCGCCTTCGTCACGTAGTTGGAAAACTCGCGCTCGCCGAGGGGGTGCCGGTCGGCGCCCACGAACTCGATCCCGTGCGTCTTGCCCACTTCCTTGATGTACTTCTCCACCGACCAGCCGAAGGCGTAGTCGGCGACCAGGAGGTGCCAGCGCTTGGCCCGGGGATTGGCCTGCATGAAGTTGTCCACCACGGTCTTGGCCGCGGTATAGGGACTCGCCGCCCACTGGAACGAGTAGCGATGGCAGCGCGCGCCCGAGATGTCCTCGGTGCCCCCGCTGAAGTAGTGGAAGGTCTTCTTCCGCTTGGCCACCTCCGAGACGGCCAGGGCCACCCCGGAGGACCAGGGGCCGATGATGTACTTCGCGCCTTCCGCATCGATGGCTTCCTCGGCCCGGCGGGTGGCGCTGCCCGCCTTGGTCTCGTCGTCCCGGGTGATGTACTTGATGGCGCGGCCCTGGATCTTCATCCCGCGCTCGTCGAGAGCCATCTTCATGCCCCGGTCGAGGACGGGACCGACGTCAGCGAAGGCCCCGGTGAAGGACCAGAGACCCAGCATGACGAGCTCCTTCGACTGGGCCTCGAGGACGGCCGGGAATCCGAGCCCGGCGGCCGCGGCGGCGCCGGAGAGCTTCAACAGATCGCGTCGAGTGAGCTCGCTCATGGGGGAGGCCCTCCGCCTGCTCGGGGTTCACGCCGGTCTTGCCGCTCAATCGGCTGGGGCGAGAATCGGGCGAAGGTGGCCGAGTGTCAAGTGTGATGTGCGGCGCGAGCGTTGTATTATCTGGGCATGCCGCACCGCGTACGGCCCTACCGCCTGGCCTCCCTCGTAGGCTTCATCGGCATTTTCCTCTTCGCGTCGATCGGCCTGATGCAGCTCCCTACCCTCGGCCAGGCCGAGACGCCCGTGCGCGGGCTGGCCTGGGTCGCGGTGGCCGCCGCCATCGCGCTCCTCGCCCGCGCGTGGTGGAACCTCGCGCTCGAGGTCTTCGGCAGCCGGATGAGCACGGTGGCCTTCGCGCTCCTGGTGGCGTTCGTCGCCTGGGTGTGGATCTGGTTCGCCGTGGTCGTGGTCAAGTGCGAGGGGTCGCTGCCCGCCTGCGGAGCCTGGCGCCCCATGGTCGACGTGGGCGCCCTCACCATGTGGGCCACCTTCGCCTGGGTCGTCTGGTGGCGGACCGAGCGGTGGATCCTCTCGGCGCTGCTCCTCGTCGGTAGCATCATGGCGCGTTTGCCCATCTACGTGAAGGGGCTGCCCGAGGGCACGCGACCGCTCGGCATCGTCGTGCTCTCGGTGGGCCTGTTGCTCTCGCTGGTTGCGCTCTTCCACAAGGCGCCAGAGATCGAGCCCGCCAGCGCTTCGGACCGCTTCTTCCAGGCCGGCTGGTTCCAGGCCGTCCTCGTGGTGACGGCGCTGGCCACCCTCGTCGTGGTCAGCCTGCCCTATATCCTGACCTGGCTCCATCGCTGACGGCCGAGGAGCCATGCTGCTGGAGCACGAGGGCCGTCGTCCCCGCATCGACGACAGCGCCTATGTCGCACCGACGGCGGTCGTGTGCGGCGATGTCACCATCGGGCCGGACTGTCGCGTCCTCTTCGGCGCCGTGCTCACGGCCGAGAGCGGTCCCGTGGTGCTCGGCTCGCGCTGCATCGTGATGGAGCAGGCGGTGCTCCGAGGCACCGCGACCCATCCGCTGAGGCTCGCCAGCCACGTGCTCGTGGGTCCGCACGCGCATCTCTCGGGCTGCATCGTGGACGACGACGTCTTCATCGCCACGGGCGCCTCGATCTTCAACGGGGCGCGGATCGGCGCGCGGAGCGTCGTGCGCATCAACGGGGTCGTGCACATCAAGACGGCGCTCCTGCCGGATGCCGTGGTGCCCATCGGCTGGGTGGCCCTTGGGGATCCCGCGCAGATCCTGCCGCCCACGGAGCATGAGCGCATCTCGGCGGCGCTGGAATCGCTCAACTTCTCGCGCTCGGTCTTCGGCCTCGATCCCGCCCCGCCGGGCCAGACGAACATGCCGGAGCGAACGCGCCGCTACGCGAGGGCCCTCGGCCGCCATCTCCAGGACCGTATCCTCGATCGCCACGCCTCCCCTGACTTCTAAGACCTGCGCGTAACGTGCCGAGAAAGCCGCGAGGGGGGCAGGGGGCATCCCCCGCGGACCACGCTGACTCGCGACCCGCTGCTGCGTCTCGTGAGGGGCCACGAGACTGCCGTCTCTCGCTTCGGCAACGCGCAGAAGATACGGGTCCACTGGGGATGCCCCCTGCCCCCCTCGCGGCCGTACCTCGATCGATCGATTGGAGTTACTAGCGGCCGAGGAGACGGCGGAGGTCGGCGAGCTCGGGGCGGGAGACGTCGGGATCTTTCTGGAGGTCGGCGAGGACCTCGTCGAGCCGGCGGTCGAGGTGCGTGGTGAGGCGCGAGAACACCTTGAGGACCCGGCGCGCCTCGAGCGAGGCCTTGTCCTGCGCGATCGCGCCCGCGAGGCTCGAGAGCACCTTGCTGTCCAGCATGGCAAACACCTGAAGAGACGTGGCGAGTCCGGGCCGGCCCTTGGCATCGTGGCCGCTGGCGTAGCGGAGAACGATCACGGCCTGGCCGCGGATGTTGGGCATGAAGCTCTGCTCGTAGTGCCCGCGCGCGTACAGGACGCGCAACCCGCCGTCACCGTACAGGGGCGTGATGAGGCCCTTGACCCCCCACCCGTCGTCGAGGTGCAACCCATCGGCGTCCCGCCAGACGCGGTAGCGCGCGAGCCGCAGGGCGCGCGTCACCTGGGTAGCGAAGTCGGGATGGTCGAGCAGGTAGTTGAACACGTCGAGACGCAGCGGGTACGGCTCGAGCTCGGCACGCGTGGAGACACTCGCCTGCGCGATCACCGCCTCGATCCGGGCGCGCTCGGCGGGCGGCACGGAGGCGGGCAGCGTGAGGGCGGGATCGGCGGCCGGCCCTGCCCCGGGCCAGAGAAGGATCGTGGCGGCGAGGCCCACCGCCCCCAAGACAGCCCTCAGCACCGCGGCTAGTGGTTGTATCGGATCCTGATGAAGGTGCCGCCGCCCGGCGCCTCTCGGTCGATGTTGCGGTCACGCCAGGTGATCACGGCCTTGAACGTGGCGGGCGTGTCGCCCTGATCCACGATGAGGTAGACCAGGTCGGGAAAGAGGGCATTGTCGGAGAGGCCGACGACGGCTCCGATGCCCTGCCGGAGATCGAGGTTCTTGGCCACGAACTTGTCCCAGACATTGCCGTGAGACTCGTGAAAGGCCATCAGGGGCATGGGGAGCTGGAGCACCGTCACCTTGTTGCCGTTCGTGACCGTGAAGGGCTGGAAGAGCCGCACGGGACCCGCGCCCTTGAGGACGACGCGGACGATCTGCTGGGGCCGCACATTGCCCGAGCTCTTGACGACCCAGATGCTGCGCTCGCCGGGCTTGCCCTGCCAGCGCACCTCGTCCCAGCTCGGCGTGTCGATCCCGCCCCGCAGGATGTCGGCGGCGACGTTGACGCCGCCCCAGGCCCGCGCGATGCTGGCCGGCACCGACCTGAGCGGCCGCTGCTCGATGATGACCCCGCGGTCGATCGCCCCTGCGTCGAGCGACTGCTCCACCTTGTCGAGGCCGGGGCCCGAGGCGCCGTCGTAGAGCTCGGCGGAGCTCACGAAGGAGGTCAGCGCTCGATCGAAGATGCTCGCCACGAGCAGCCGGTACTCGACGGCGTGCGCGGGCGCGCCGGTCAGGAGCAGCGCCACGAAGCCCACCACGGCTGCCCCCGCCGCACGCAGAAACCTCGTCATGAACCCTCCGACCCGATGGGATGCGCCGCTCGCCCCCAGTATGCCATCGCGCCCTCGGGCGTGCGAACGAAAGGGCACTACCCGTCGAGGACGGCGAGCCTCGTAGACTGTCCCAGCAATATCCCTGCCCTCATGAGCAGGAATGTTCCGCTTCGAGCGCCGGCTTCGCCGGCGCAATTCTCAGATTTCTCGCCTCGGACGGCGGGGCCCCAGCCCCGCGACGTCCTCCGGCTCGCACTGCGCCAGGGGGGAGGTTTCGGAAGGGGGCGGGGCCCCCCTCCGAGTTCACTAGCTGTAGATGTCTTCGCGGGTAGTGGGTTCGGTGGGGCCGGCGGGGTCCCATTGCTTCCGCAGGAGCATCTGCCACAGCCCGATCGACCCACCGTGGAAGGCAACGGAGGAGCAGGTCAGGTACAGGCGCCACGTGCGGTAGATCTGCTCGCCCACGAGAGCGCGCGCCTCGTCGGCGCGGGCCTCGAGCCGCTCCACCCAGTGGCGGCAGGTGCGCGCGTAGTGGAGCCGCAGATTCTCGACGTCGACGATCTCCCACTGGGCGCGCTCCATCTCCGTCAGAGTCTCGGTGACGCCGGAGAGATCCCCGTTGGGGAAGACGTACCGGTAGAGGAAATCCGTCTGGCTCGTGTGCTTCCAGTGGAACTCGTGGTGGATGCCGTGGTTCAGGTACAGCCCGCCGTCATTGAGCATGTCGCGCACGCGGCCGAAGAAGGCGCGATAGTTCGCGATCCCCACGTGCTCGATGACTCCGATGGCGGCGATCTTGTCGTACCGCGCCCCCTCCGGGATATCGCGGAGATCGCGGTGCTCGACCACGCAACGCCCCTCGAGGCCCTCGCGCTTGATGCGCGCCTGCGCCCATTCGGCCTGGGCGCGCGAGAGAGTGACTCCGTGCGCCTTGACACCGTAGTGCTGGGCCGCCCAGATGGAGAGCCCTCCCCATCCGCAGCCGATGTCGAGCATGGTCTCACCGGGCTGGAGACGGAGCTTGCGGCAGACGAGATCGACCTTGTCCTCCTGCGCCTGCTCGAGCTTACCGTCGGGCTCGCGGTAGTACGCGCAGGTGTAGAGCATGAGGGGATCGAGGAAGAGCGCGTAGAACTCGTTCGAGACATCGTAGTGGTGCGCGATCGCCTGCGCGTCCCGCTGCTTGCCCGAGCCTCGCATCACGCCGCCTCCCGCATGCCAAAGATGTTGTCGAACACGATGCGCCGCCGCGCGGCGGCCACGCCCAGGATGAGCCGCACGGCCACGCGCGCCATCGACTCCGGCAGACGGCCCAGCTGGCGCTCGAGCCAGCGGGGCTCGCCGGGACCGTAGAGAGCCATGATCTGCTCCGCATAGCCGTGGAGGGGGCGACCCGTCCGCAGGCATGCCTCCGCCGCTTCCGCGGCCAGGAGGCCGCTGCGGATGGCGGGGCCGATGCCCTCGCCGGAAAGATCCCGCGCGAGGCCCGCCGCATCTCCCACGAGGACGAAGCGCGGCCCGCAGAGTCTCCGCGGGGCCTGTCGCCTGACCACGTAGGCGTGGCCCTTGAAGGATTCGATGGGCAGATCGGCGGGCAAGCGGCCCGAGGCGCGGAGGGCGCGGATGAGCGCCTCGCGGCGGCGCGGGAGGCTGCCGTCGCTGCCCCCCGTGCAGCCGATCCCGATGTTGACGAAGTCCTGCTTGGGAAAATACCAGCCGTAGCCGCGGAGGTCGCCCTCGACGTAGAGCTCGGGCGCGCGCATGAAGGGCGCGAGGCGCTCCACCCACTCCGCAGGCAACCGCGTCTCGCTCTCCTGGGCCGCCACCACTTCCTCACGCTCCGAGATGTCACCGAGGGCCCGAGCGACCGGACAGCGGTGGCCGCCCGCGCCGATCACGAGGGGCGCCTCGAAGCGGCCGTGCTCGGTCTGCACGGCCACCACGTGGCGGCCCTGCTCGACCCCCGTCACCCTGTTGCCCCAGCGCACGTCCGCGCCCGCCGCCGCGGCGCGCTCGAGCAGATAGTGGTCGAACTCGCGACGGATGATGCCGTAGCTCGCGGGGCGCCGCCACGCCGTGTGGTGCCGCGCGCCCTCGAACTCGAGCACACAGAGGTCGAAAGGCTGGATGGTCAGCGGGTACTTGTCCGGATCGATATCGAGGTCACAAAGCGCCTCGTGGGTGACCCAGCCCGCGCAGATCTTCACCCGCGGGAAGACGGCGGCATCGAGGACAAGCGGGCGCAGGCCGCGCTTCGCGAGCCGCCAGGCGGCCGTGCTGCCGCCCGGCCCGCCGCCCACCACGATCACGTCGAATGCGTCGCCGCGCCCCTGGTCGTCCATCTCTAACGCCTCCAGAGAGACAGCACGAGGCGGAGCTTCTGGAGCAGCGGCAGCCTCACCTCCTCGAGCTGATTGGCCACGGGCATCACCGAGAAGAGGTCCCCCTCGAGGTCTATCTTGCCCTGAACATAGGCCTCGGCGAAGTGATAGGGGGACGGATTGCGGATGAGGTGTAGGAAGGCCTCTGGGGA
>QHSC01000192.1 GCA_003220345.1 Candidatus Rokuibacteriota bacterium
TCTACCTTTCCAAGTTGGTGTTCCCGTCCAGGCTCGCAAATCTATACGCGCTCCCGATCCCCTTCGACCCGCTCGCTCCTCCGGTGCTGCTGAGCGCGGTCAGCGTGGCGGGCCTGGTCCTCTTATCCACCTGGCTCGCGCGCCGCACCCCCGTATTCCTGATCGCCTTCGCCGTCTACACCGTGATCCTTCTCCCGGTGATCGGGATATTCCACAACGGTCCCCAGATCGCCGCCGACCGCTACACCTACCTTGCCCTGCTGCCGTGGGCCATCCTGCTCGGCGCGGCGGTCCTCGGCGGCTGGGGCGTGCCTGCCCTTGCTTCACGCGCCAGGCTGCGCGTCGTCGCGCTCATTGTTGCCCCATTGCTTCTCGTGCTCACCCTCGGCGTCCTCACATGGCGTCAGGTCCAGGTCTGGCACGACTCCGAGACCCTCTGGGCAAACGCGGTCAGGTACGCGCCCTCCGCGCAGGCACACCGGGCCTTGGGCCGCGAGCTCGTGCGGCTCGGCAGGATTCCCGAAGCCCTGCCTCACCTGCGAGCCAGCGCAGATCTGCATCCGGACGGCCCCTGGGAACACTACGAGCTCGGGGCCGCCCTCGAGCGTCTGGGACAGCGTCCCGAGGCGACCGAGCATTACGTGCGCGCGGCACACCTGAGCCCCACCAACCCGCACTTCCGAAACTACCTCGGCCTCGCCCTCCTGAAGGAGGGCAGGGTCGACGAGGCGGTCACCGAGCTTCGCCGGGCGGTCGCTCTGAGAGGGGACGCGGCCGAGGCGCGTAAGAACCTGGGCACCGCGCTGGCGCGCCAGGGACGCGACGCCGAGGCCATCGAGCAGTTCGAGGAGGCCCTTCGCCTCTCCCCCGACCTCGCGGAGGTGCATGAGGGGCTGGGGCTGGCCTTCATGCGCCGGAGTGACTTCCCTCGCGCGATCCGGGAATTCCGGGCGGCGCTCAGGCAGTCGAAGGACGCCGCCCAGGTGCACAACAACCTGGGCGTGGCCCTGGCACGTCAGGGTGATCCGGAGGGAGCGGCCCGAGAATTCCGGGTGGCCGTCGAGCTGCGCCCAGACTTCGTTGCGGCCCAGCGGAATCTCGACGCTGCCCTCTACGAAGCGGAGAGCCGGCGGCGGTAAGCGTTCAGATGTGTATCGCCTGCCCGAGCGCGGCCAACGTGGCCTCGAGGGCCGCTTCGGACAGGGTGGGATGGGCGTGGATGGTGTGGATGATCTCCTCGAGGGTCGCCTCGAGGGTGCGCCCCACCGCGAATTCGTGGATCATCTCCGTCGCCTCGGAGCCCACGATGTGCACACCCAGGATCTCTCCGGTGCGCTTGTCGGCCACCACTTTGAGAAAGCCCTCCGTCTCCCCCAGGGCCACCGCCTTGCCATTGGCCGTGAAGGGAAAGCGCCCCACGGCGATCTCGCGACCGTTCGTCCTGGCCTTGGCCTCGGAGAGACCGATCGACGCGACCTGTGGCCGGCAGTACGTGCAGGAGGGGACATTGTCGTAGTCGACGGGACGAGGCGAGCGGCCCGCGATGGCCTCTGCCGCGACCACGCCCTCCGCCATCGCCTTGTGCGCCAGCATCTGGCGTCCCGTCATGTCGCCCACCGCGAAGATCCCCTTGACCGATGTCTCCATCGTCGGTCCCACGGTCACGAGCCCGCGCTCGCTCGCCACCCCCAGGGCCTCGAGCCCCAGGCCCTTCGTTCTCGAGGCGCGCCCGACGGCCATCAGGACCTGCTCGGCCTCCAGGCGCTCCGCCTTGCCCTCGGCCTCGATCTCCACGGTGAGGCCGGCCTTGCCCGGGCTGACCTTCTGCACGCGAACACCCGTGCGAATGGTCATGCCCCGACGACTGAAGACCCGCGCGAGGAGGGCCGAGACCTCCTCGTCCTCGATGGGGAGCACGCGGGGCAGCGCCTCGAGCACGGTCACGGGCACTCCGTAGGCGCCGTAGACGTCGGCGAACTCCATGCCGACGGCCCCCGCCCCGATGACGATGAGCGAGGCGGGCGTGGCCTCGATCCGCACCGCGCCATTGGAGGAGATGACCTGCTTCTCGTCGATGGTGACGCCGGGCAGCGATCGTGGCTCGGAGCCCGTGGCCAGGATGATGGCCTTGGCCTCGAGCGTCTGGGCCCCGTCCTTGCCCTTGACCTCGACCACGTTCCTGGCCTTGAGCGTGCCCGTGCCGGGGACGAGCGTGATCTTGTTCTTGCGGAAGAGGAACTCCACGCCCTTGGCCATGCGGTCGGCCACGCGTCGTGAGCGCTGCACGGCCTGGGCGTAATCGGCCGTCCACTTGCCGACGGTGACGCCGAACTCCTCGGCGCGCTGGAAGAGGCCCACGATCTCCGCGTTGCGCAGGAGGGCCTTGGTCGGGATGCAGCCCCAGTTGAGGCAGACGCCCCCCGGCCTGTCGTCCTCGATGGCGGCCACGGAGAGACCGAGCTGGGCGCAGCGGATGGCGGCGACGTAGCCGCCCGGGCCCGTGCCCACGACGACCACGTCGAAGCGCTGGGCTGCCACGGCCCTAGACCAGGAGCCGCAGGGGCTCTTCGAGAAGGCGCTTCACGTCCTGGAGGAAGCGCGCCCCCATGGCGCCGTCCATCACCCGGTGGTCGCACGAGATGGTCATCTTCATGCGCCGGCCCACGCGGATCTGGCCGCCCTCGGCCACGGGCTTCTCGACGACCGAGCCCACGGCGAGGATGGCGCCTTCCGGCGGGTTGATGATGGCCGAGAACTCCTCGACATCGAACATCCCGAGATTGGAGACGGAGAACGTGGCCCCGCTCATCTCCTGCGCCCGGAGCTTGCCGCCGCGCGCCCGCTCGGCGAGGTCCCGGGCCTCGAAGGCGATCTGGCTCAACGGCTTGGCGTCGCAATCCCGGAGGACAGGGGTGATGAGGCCTTCGTCGAGGGCGACGGCGATACCGATGTGGGCGCGGTGGAAGACGCGGATGGCCTGGCCCTGGAGCTGGGCGTTGACGCCCGGATTCTTGAGGAGGGCCAGGGCGCAGGCCTTGATGATCAAGTCGGTGACGGAGACCTTGGGCTGCCCCTCGAGCGCGTTGAGGTCGGCGCGAAGCGCCCAGGCACGGTCCATCGCGACTTCCGAGGTGACGTAGAAGTGCGGGATCGGGCCCTTCGACAGCGGCATGCGCTTCGCGATGACGGCGCGCATCGGGGACAAGGGCTGGTCCTCGAATTCGGCGCCCGTGCGCGGCGGGATCACGAAGGCGGGACGCGCGGCAGCCGCGGGAGCCGCCGCGGCCGGCCGGACGACCGGCTGCGCGGTGGCGGGGGCGGTGCCGGCCGCCTCGACGTCCCGCCGGACGATGCGACCGCCCGGGCCCGATCCCTGAACGAGCCTGAGATCCACGCCCGACTGGGCCGCGACCTTGCGAGCCAGCGGCGAGGCCTTGACCCTGCCACCGCCGGCGCTGGCCCCCGCCGTCGCGGCAGGCACCGGCGACATGGGCACGACCGAGGTGGTGGCCGGCTCCGACTTGTAGCTCTCCATGGCGGGAAGCGCGGGCGCCGCCTTGGCAGGCGCCGGCGCCGCCGCGGCGGCCGGGGACGGCGCTGACGCGGCGAGATTCGAGATGTCGTCGGACGGCTCGGCGATGACGCCGATGAGATTTCCCACCGGCACCTGTCCACCCTCACCCACCACGATCTTGCGCAGCACGCCCGAGCCGAAGGCCTCGATCTCGACGTTGGCCTTGTCGGTCTCGACCTCGGCGATGACATCACCGCCCTTCACGGAGTCGCCCTCTTTCTTGATCCACTTGATGACCTTGCCGGTCTCCATGGCGTCGGACAGCTTCGGCATGATGACCTTGGTGATCATGCGCAGACCCTCCGGATGGCGGCCAGGATCTTGGCCCTGGACGGAGTCTTGAGCAGCTCGAGGTTGCGCGCGTACGGCATGGGTGCATTCTCGCCGGTGATGCGGGCCACCGGGGCGTCGAGGTCGTCGAACGCCTCTTCCTGGATGGTGGCGGCGATCTCGGAGCCCATGCCTGCGAAACCCGCCCCCGCCTCGATGACCACGCAGCGGTGGGTCTTGCGCACCGAGCCCAGGATGGTGGCGGTGTCCATGGGTCGGAGCGTGCGCGGGTCCACGATCTCGACGGAGATGCCCTCCTTGTCCAGCTCCTCCGCCACTTCGAGAGCGCGATAGAGCATGCCCATGTAGGCGATGACGGTGACGTCCGTGCCCTCGCGGCGCACGGCGGCCACGCCGAGAGGAATCAGGTACTCGGGATCCTCGGGCACCTCGCCCTTGATGGCGTAGAGCGTCTCGGACTCGATGAAGATGACGGGGTTGTCATCGCGGATGGCCGATTTCAGCAGGCCCTTGGCGTCGCCGGGTGTCGAGGGGCGCACGACCTTGAGCCCGGGCACGTGGTAGAAGTACGTCTCCATGCTCTGCGAGTGCTGGGCCGCGAGCTGCGCCGCGGGCCCGCCGGGGCCACGCACCACGAGCGGGACGTTGTACTGGCCGCCCGACATGTAGCACATCTTGGCCGCCGAGTTCACGATCTGGTCGAGGGCGAGGATGGAGAAGTTGAAGGTCATCATCTCCACCACGGGCCGGAGACCGAGCATGGCCGCGCCGACCCCCACCCCGGAGAAGCCCGACTCGCAGATCGGCGTGTCCACGATGCGCTTCTCACCGAACTCCTTGAGGAGACCCTGGGTCACCTTGTAGGCGCCGTCATAGAGCCCGACCTCCTCGCCCATGACGAACACGCGGGGGTCGCGCCGCATCTCCTCCCGGAGGGCCAGGTTCAGGGCCTCGCGATACGTCATGACGGCCACGGCGCTAGTCCTTGTACACGTCGGTGAACAGCTCTTCCGGCGGCGGCTCGGGAGAAGCCTCGGCGAAGGCCACCGCCTCGTCCACCTGATCCGCCACCGCCTTCTCGATCAGCTTGAGGTCGGCCTCGGTGAGAGCGCCATCCTTCAGGCAGCGCTCCGAGAAGAGCACGATGGGGTCGCGCTGCTTCTCCCGCTCGACCTCTTCCTTGGTCCGGTAGATGGCACCCGCCGGATCGCGCATCGAGTGGCCGCGGAAGCGATAGGTGCGCGCCTCGATGAGGGTGGGCACCTTGTCCCGTCGCGCGCGCTCGACGGCGCGCCCCACGCAATCACGGATGGCGAGCACGTCCATGCCGTCCACCGCCTCGCCCTTGATGCCGTACGTCTCGGCGAAGCGCCAGATCTCCGTCTGGGCGAGCGCGCGATGAATGGCCGTGCCCATGGCGTAGCGGTTGTTCTCGCAGATGTAGACGACGGGCAGCTTCCACAGCGCGCAGAGGTTGAGGGACTCGTGGAACTCGCCCTCGGGCACGGCGCCGTCGCCGAAGTAGCACAGCACGACCTGGTCGCCCCCCTGGTACTTGATGGCGAACCCCACCCCCGCGGCGAGGGGCAAATGGGCGCCCACGATACCGTGGCCGCCCAGGAAGTTGACGCCCTTGTCGAAGAGGTGCATGGAGCCGCCCTTGCCCTTGCTGAGACCGTCCATGCGCCCGAAGAGCTCGGCCATGATCCGCCTCGGGTCGGAGCCCTTGGCCAGGCAATGACCGTGCTCTCGGTACGATGACACCGCGTAGTCGTCCGGCCGGCAGGCCGCAGTAGCCCCGACCGCCACCGCCTCCTGGCCGATGTAGAGATGGAGGAAGCCGCCGATCTTGCCCATGGCGTACATCTCGGCGGCCTTCTCCTCGAAGCGACGGATGAGCTGCATCTGGGTGAGCAGGCGCTTGGCCAGCTCGCTGTCGAGCCGCGCGCTTGGCGCCACCGTTTTCATCTGAGCCATGCCTTACCCTCGCATCAGCGACAGCTCGTCCACCGAGAGGCGGCGACGGAGCCGGAAAATGGCCACGATGATCGCGAGCCCCACCGCGACTTCGGCGGCCGCGACACACAGGACGAAGAAGACCAGGGCCTGCCCGTCGACAGAGCCATGCTGCTGGCCGAAGGCCACGAAGGCGAGATTGGCCGCGTTGAGCATGATCTCGATGGACATGAAGATGACGAGCGGGTTGCGACGCACGAGGACGCCCAGGACGCCGATCACGAAGAGGACCGCGGAAAGCCCCACATACCAGGAGGTCGGCACCATGCTACGCCGTCCTCCGCTTGGTCAGCGCGATCACGCCGACCAGTGCCGCGAGCAGGAGCACCGAGGTGACCTCGAACGGATAGAGATAGGCGGTGAATAGCTCCTGGCCGATGGCCGCCACCCCGCCCGGCACGGTGCGGGCCGCAGGGGCCCCGCGGAAGAGACCCGAGCGCAGCATCACGGCGAGGACGATCAGCAGCAGCCCGCCCACCGGCACGGCCAGCCAGCGCTGGGCCCGGAGGGGATCGAGGCCCGTCTCCTCCTTGCCGGGGATGAGCACCATGATGGCGAACACGAAGAGGACGGCGATGGCCCCCGCGTAGACGATGACCTGGGCGGCCGCGAGGAACTCCGCGCGCATCTGGAGAAAGAACGCGCCCAGGGTGGCGAGGTGCACGACGAGGAAGAGGGCGCCGTGGATGGGGTTTCGCCGGAGGACGAGGCCGACGGCCGAGCCCACGGCGAGGACGGCGAGGATCCAGAAGGTGACGATGGCCGGAGTCACGGAGCCCTCCGGTCCGCGGGAATGGGCACGGGCGAGGTGGGCACGCCGTTGGGCCCCGCCGCTTCGAGGGCGAGGAGCGTCTCCTTCGTGTAGATCATGCCCCCACGACTGTACGAGGAGAATTCGAGGATGCCCGTGTCCATCCGGATGGCATCTTCCGGGCAGGCCTGCACGCAGTAGCCGCAGAAGACGCACTTGCCGAGATCGATGTCAAAGCGCTCGGGCACCTTCTCGATCTCGGGGTTCGGATGCTCGGTGGCCACGATGTAGATGCAGTGGGCGGGACACACCGTCTCGCACATCATGCAGGCGACGCAGCGGGGCGAGCCGTCCTCCCGTCGCACGAGGCGATGGAGGCTGCGCAGCCGCGTCGCGTAGGGACGGCGCTCGTCCGGGTACTGGATGGTGACGGCGCCGCGCGCGCTCTTGATCCGGAAGATGGTATGCAGGGTGTGCCGCCACATGTTGGCGAAGAAGCGGAGCCCCGTCAGCTTGAGACCGCCGAACACCTCGGCCAGATAGAAGTGCTGGCGGAGGCCGAGCCGGCTCGAGTGCTTGGGATCCGCTGGCGTGTTCGCGCCCTGATACTGAGAGGCCATGCTCAGGCCTTCCCGAGAAGGAGGATCACGAGCCCCGTCACCACGATGTTCAGGATGGAGAGGGGGAAGAGGCCCAGCCAGCCCAGACGCATGGCCTGGTCATACCGGAACCGGGGCAGCGTCCAGCGAATCAGCATGAGGAACCAGATCATCGCCACCACCTTGGTCAGGAAGGCTCCGACCTGGAGACCCGTCACCACGAGATGCGGCAGGGGCAGCTCCTGTCCCCACGGAAAGACGAAGCCCGAGGCCTGGAGATACGGCACCTGCCACCCCCCCAGGAAGAGCGCGGTGGTCATCCCGGCGATCACCACCGTCTCGAGGAAGTCCGCCATCGCGAACATCCCGAACTTCATGCCGCTGTACTCGATGAAGTAGCCGATGATCTCCGACTCGCCCTCGGGCATGTCGAAGGGAATGCGCTTGGTGGCCGCCATGCCCGCGGTGAGGAAGAGAAAGAAGGCGAGCGGCTGGGTCAGGATGCCCCAGGCGGGGATCCACGGTCCGAAGTACTGCGGGAGCAAAGGCAGCCCCTGGGCGCGGGCGATGTCCTGCATGTTGAGGGAGCCGTAGACCATGACCACGCCCATGATCGAGGCCCCGATGGCGACCTCCGCCGAGATCATGAGGGCGGCGGCGCGCTGGCCGCCCAGGAGCGCGTAGTTGTTGGCGGAGGCCCAGCCCGCCATCATGAGCCCGTACACGCCGAGCGAGAGCATGGCGAGGACGTAGAGGATGCCCACGTTGAGGGTCACGGCCTGGAGCTGGATCTCGCGCCCGAAGATCTTGAGGGTGTCGCCGAAAGGGATGGAGGCGAAGGCGCCGAGGGCGAAGAACACCGACACGAAGGGCGCGAGCTTGAAGAGCATCCGGTCGGCGTGAGCCGGCATGAAGTCTTCCTTCGTCAGCATCTTGACGGCGTCGGCGAGGGGGTGCAGGAGCCCCAGGATGCGGATCCCGAAGATGCTGGCGCGGTTGGCCCCGATCCGGTCTTGCATGATGGCCGACTGCTTGCGCTCCACCCAGGTCAGGAGCCCGCCGAAGTTGAGCACCACGAACATGATGAAGGCGACGGGAATGGCCTGGAGGAGGAGATCGAGAGCGGGGCCGTTCACGCCGTGACCATCCGTCCCGCGTCGCCGAGGGCGCGGTACGTCATGCCGCCGAAGGCGGGCACCGCGGCGGCCAGCGCGTTGAAGACCTGCTCGGCGCGCTCGGCGCTGAACACGGGGTCGGAGGCCCCCAGCGCCTTTCCCACGACAGAGAGGATCATCCAGTCGGGCCACGACTCGCCGAGGGGCGGGATGGCCGTCCGGAAGCGCTGCACACGGCCCTGGAAATTCGTGAAGGTGCCCTCGGTCTCCACATAGGCCGCGCTCGGCAGCACGAGGTGCGCGCGCGCGGAGATGTCATTGGCGTTGGTGCCCTGAAAGATCACCGTCTCGGTGTTCTCGATGGCGGCGAGCACCTCGGCCTCCGGCCAGCCCGAGGCCGCGAGATCGTGGTGGAAGATCCAGAGGAGCTTGAGGCGCCGCTCGCGCGCGGCCCGCAGGATTCCCGCGGCATCGCGCCCGCCCGGGTCAGGGGCGACGCCGATGAGCTCGGCCCCGCGGCTGTTCGGGTTCTTGTCGGCTCGAATGAGGAAGTCGTCCTCGTCGCCCGGGGCGCCCGGGGGTACCCGGAAGTCCAGGTTCCTGACGCCCAGATGCTCGGCCAGGCGCCTGAGAGCCCAGAGATCCTCGTTGGACATCTTGGGGGAGGCGAGCAGGCCCACCTCGTCGGGCGGGCAGCCCTGGAGTCTCTTCACGAGCTCCGGAAGGGCGCGGTCCCAGGAGACTTCGGCGCCCTCTCCGCCCCCTCTGTGCAGCGGATGGGTGAGCCGGCTCTTGTCGTCCACCCACTTGAACCCGTAGCGACCCTCGTCGCAGAGCCACCACTGGTTGACCTCGGCGTTGAAGCGCGGCTTGAGCCGCGCCACCCGCCGGCCTTGATTGTGGTGAGGGCGGTGACGGTTGGTGTGCACCTCGACGTTGCAGCCCCGCGCGCAGCCGTTGCAGACGCTCTTGGCCGTGTCGAGATACCACACGCGGACCTGGAAGCGGAAGTCGCGATCCGTGAGGGCGCCCACCGGGCAGATGTCGATCACGTTGCCGGAGTACTTGTTCTCGAGGGCCGTGCCGGGGAAGAGACCGATCTCCGACTGATCGCCGCGCTGGAAGATGCCCAGCTCGCCCGTGTGGGTGATCTCGTCGCAGAAGCGCACGCAGCGCGAGCAGAGGATGCAACGCTCGGCATCCAGCATGACGTGGGGGCCGATGGGCACCGCTTTGGGCTTGTGCACCTTCTCGTCGACCATGCGCGGGTCGTAGAGTCCGTGCTTCATGTAGTAGATCTGCAGGAAGCACTCCCCCGCCTGGTCGCACACCGGGCAGTCGAGCGGGTGGTTGATCAGGTGGAACTCCATCATGGAGCGGCGGGTCTCCAGCACCCGCTCCGTCTCCGTGTGGACGACCATGCCCTCGGTCGCCTGCGTGTTGCACGCGATCTGCGGGCGCGGCACCTTGTCGATGTCCACCATGCAGAGCCGGCACTGCCCCGCGATGGACAGGGCGGGATGATAGCAGTAGTGCGGCACCTCCGCGCCGGCGGCCTTGGCCGCCTCGATCAGGTTGGTCCCCTCGGGAACCTCGACCTCTTTGCCATTGATGGTGAGCTTAGGCATGGTCGGTGAGTCTAGGCATGGTCGGTGAGTTTAGGCATGGTCGGTGAGCTCAGGCATGGGCCGAGTTCCTGATGAGCTCCTCGAACTCGGAGCGGAATTTCTCGATGTAGCTGATGTAGGGCCCGACGGCGCCGTCGTAGAAGGCACAGATGGTCGTGCCGGCGCCGCGTCGGGCGACGTCGAGAATGGTGTCGAGGTCCTCTTTCCGTCCCTTGCCCTCCACGATGCGGTGGCTGATCTTGTAGATCCAGCCGGTGGACTCCCGGCAGGGCGTGCACTGGCCGCAGGACTCGTGGGCGTAGAAGCGGGCCACCACCATGAGCGCGTCCGGGATGGACACCGTCTCGTCCATGACGATGATGCCGGCGGAGCCGATCATGGAGCCCTTGCTCTTGGGCCCGTCCACGTCCATGGGGATGTCGATCTCGTCGGGGGTGAGGATGGCCGCCGACGATCCTCCCGGCACCACGGCTTTGAGGGCGCGCCCGCCGGGGATGCCGCCACAGTGATCGTAGATGATCTGGCGGAGGGTCACCGACACCGGGGCTTCCACGAGCCCGGGCCTGACCACGTGCCCGGAGACCGAGTAGAGCCGGGTGCCGCCCTGGGTCTTGGTGCCGAGTCCGGCGAACCACTCCGCGCCCCGCGTGACGATGTGGGGCAGGCACGCGAGCGTCTCGACATTGTTGACGATGGTCGGCTGGCCGAACGCCCCCTTGACGGCAGGAAAGGGCGGCTTGACCTTGGGCCAGCCCTTCTTGCCCTCGAGGGAGGAGATGAGCCCCGTCTCCTCGCCGCAGATGTAGGCGCCGGCCCCGCGATGCACGACGATCTCGAAGTCGAAGCCCGTGCCCTGGATGTTCTTGCCGAGAAGGCCGCCGTCGTAGGCTTCCTTGACGGCAGCGCTCAGGATGCGCCACGGCTGCACGTACTCACCACGGATATAGATGAAGCCCAGGTGCGAGCCGATGGCGCGCGCGGCGATGAGCATGCCCTCGATGAGGGCGTGCGGATCGCGCTCCATGAGATAGCGGTCCTTGAAGGTGCCGGGCTCGCCCTCGTCCGCGTTGACCACGAGATACCGCGGGGCCGTCGAGCCCTTGGGGATGAAGCCCCACTTCACGCCGGTGGGGAAGCCCGCCCCGCCCAGCCCGCGGAGGTTGGACTTCTTGACCTCTTCGGCAATGGCCACCGGCTCCATGCCCTTGGCCTTCTCCCAGCCCTGATAGCCGCCCCTCTCGCGGTAGACGCGGATCGTGTGCGCGTCCGGGACGTCGAAGTTGCGGGTGAGGATCAGCTCGGCCATCAGCGAAGGCCCCCCAGGATCCCGTCCACCTTCTCGGGCGTCAGGTTGCCCTCGTAGCGATCGTCCACCTGCATCATGGGCGCCTGCTCGCAGGCGCACAGGCACTCGACGCTGAGCAGCGTCACCCGCCCGTCGGGCGTGGTCTCGCCGACCTCGACGCCGAGCCGCTGGGTCAGGTGCTCGATGATGCCCTTGGCCCCCAGGAGATGGCAGGAGAGGTTGTGGCAGACGGCGACGACGTGGCGGCCCTTGGGGTGCTGGAAGTACAGCGTGTAGAACGTGACCACCTCGTGCACGTGAGCGGGCGAGAGCTCGAAGAGTCCCGCGACGTACGCTTCAACCTCGAGCGAGATATAGCCGAACGTGTCCTGAGCGAGATGCAGCACGGGCAGGAGCGCGCCTCGCTTGTCCGGGTAGAGCCCCTGTAGCCGGCGCACCTCGGCGAGATGCTCGGGCCCGAACTCCGGACTCCGGGCATTAGCGGTCAAGCTCGCCTCCGATCATGTTCACCGACCCGAAGGTGGGAATGATGTCGGCGACCATCTGGCCCTCGATCATCCGCGGCAGGGCGGCCACGGGAGGGAGGCACGGCGGCCGGCAGCGAACACGATAGGGCCGATCGGTGCCGTCGGAGACCACGTAGAAGCCGAGCTCGCCATTGGCGCCCTCGGCGGCGAAGTAGGCCTCACCGGCGGGCGGCCGGATGCCGTTGCCGTCCATCACCAGCATGAAGTGGTTCATCAGCCCTTCGATAGAGCCGTAGGTGGTTTCCTTGGAAGGGAGGACCACTCGCTTGTCGGCCACATTGACCTGGGTGTACGCGGGGCGCTCCTGCCCACGGAGATTCGGGGACAGGGTGATGGGCAGGAGCAGGAGCCCCTCGGTATGGCCCTGCTTGCCTCGGTCCACATAGGCGTCGACGGGAATCTCGCGGCCCTCGAAGTCCACGTTGATGGCTCCGCCGGGCATCCGCTCGAGTCCTTGCTCGACCATGCGCATGGACTGCTCCATCTCCGCCATGCGCACCAGGTAGCGATCGAAGTTGTCGCCGTTCTTGCCCAGGGGTACCTCGAACTCGACCCGGTCATAGGCCCAGTACGGCTGCACCCGTCGCAGGTCGAAGGCGACTCCCGCCGCGCGCAGCAGCGGCCCCGTGATACCCCAGGCGATGGTCTCCTCGGCCGAGAGCGCCCCCACGCCGACCATGCGGTCCATGAAGATGCGGTTGCCCGTGATGAGAGTGTGGACTTCCGTCAGCACTTGCCGCACCTCGGCGAAGGCCTTGCGCACCTTGATGCCGAAGCCCTCGGGCAAGTCGGCCTTGACGCCGCCCACCCGGCCGTAGGAGATGGTCAGGCGCGCCCCCGTCACGTCCTCCACGAGCTCCCACAGGAACTCGCGGGCCTTGATCATGTAGAGGAAGACGGTGAAGGCGCCCAGCTCCATGGCGGAGGCGCCCACGCAGGTCAGGTGGTCGCAGATCCGCGAGATCTCGCTCATGACCACGCGGATGTACTTGCACCGCTCCGTGACGTCGATGCCGAGGAGCTTTTCCACGGCCGAGGCGTAGGCGAAGTTGTTGATGAGGGGCGAGACGTAGTTGAGCCGGTCCGTGAAGGGGATGGCGTTGTTGTAGGGCCCCGCCTCGCAGTCCTTCTCGAAGGCGCGGTGGAGGTACCCGCCGGTGCCGGGGATTCCGCCCTCGCCGAGAAAGAGCTCGCGCGCACTCTTGTCCGCCATAGTCAGTTCAGCCCTCGCCTCGCCATGAATCCACCCAGCTCTCGTCTCGCGTCTATGCCCCTCACCTCGAACAGCCACGCCTGCGGCTTCATACTTTCGGCCCGATCAAGGGCTGGCGGCGCGTGATGGGGTAGTCCTTCCGCAGCGGATGCCCCACGAACTCCTCGTACAGGAGCAGGCGGCGGAGATCGGGATGGCCCTCGAAGCGGATGCCGAACATGTCCCACACCTCGCGCTCGAGCCAGTTGGCGATGGGCCAGAGGCCGGTGGCCGTGGGCACCCACGCGTCGTCCTCCTCGACCTGCACCTTGAGGCGGACCCGGTGATTGTGAGGAATCGAGTACAGGTGATACACGACGTCGAAGCGCGGCCCGTCCTCCCGCCCCGGGAATTTCTGGTAGTCGACGGCGGTCAGGTCCATGAGCATGTCGAACCTGAGCTCGGCGTCGCCCCGACCGTAGGCGAGGGCATCGACAATGCCCTCGCGCGCCACCACCAGCGTGTGATCGCCGAACCGCTCGTGCGCATCGAGGGCGCGCGCGCCCAGGCGGGCGCGCAGCCGCGCGAGAATGGCCGATCCGTCCATGGGAAGGCCTAGTAGCGCTGCGCGCCGGCCGCGATCTTGTCCTGCAGCTTCATCAGGCCATCGATGACGCTCTCGGGACGGGGCGGGCAGCCCGGAATATAGACGTCCACGGGAATGATGGTGTCGATCCCCTGGACCGTCGCGTAGTTGTCATAGAAGCCGCCGGTGCACGTGCAGACGCCGAAGGCCACCACCCACTTCGGCTCGCACATCTGGTCGTACACGCGCTTGAGCACGGGGGCCATCTTGTGGCTGATGGTGCCGACCACGAAGAGCACGTCGGCCTGGCGCGGAGAGAAGCGCGGCAGCCCCGCCCCGAAGCGGTCGACGTCGTAGTGCGAGCAGGCGGTGGCCATGTACTCCATGCCGCAGCACGCCGTCACGAACGGGTACTGGAAGATGGAGTATTTCCGCGCCCAGCCGATCGCCTCGTCGAGCTTGGAGGTGAAGAAGGAACCTACTCCCATTCGAGACCTCGCTTCTGCCAGATGTAGAGAAAGCCCAGCATGAGGATGCCGAGGAAGACGAGCATGACGGAGAAGCCGAACCAGCCGAGACTGCGAAACACCGTGGCCCACGGCCACACGAAGAGCAGCTCGATGTCGAAGATGATGAAGAAGATCGCGATCGTGGAGAACTTGATGGCGAAGCGTCCCTCGGGCAGGGCCACCGGGTCCTTGCCACACTCGAACGGCTCCATCTTGATGAGCGAGTAGCGCTTGGGGGCGATGAGCGCGGGGATGCCGAGGAGCGCCCCCGCCACCACCGCCGAGATCGCGAACACCATCAGAATCGGCAAGTATTCCAATTAAGTTCTGGGGGGGAGCGACCGCCGCTCCTCCCCCAGTCCCCCCCAACGGTTCCCCTCGCTGGCTTGCGATCCCCCATCCTTTAGATCTAGATCGGTTCTGGGGGGGAGCGACCGCCGCTCCTCCCCCAGTCCCCCCCAACGGTTCCCCTCGCTGGCTTGCGATCCCCCATCCTTTAGATCGGTTCTGGGGGGGAGCGACCGCCGCTCCTCCCCCAGTCCCCCCCAACGGTTCCCCTCTGTGGTCTGCACGGGTACCTGGCGCTTGGCGTGATAGGAGGAGCGGACGAGCGGCCCCGATTCCACGTGAGCGAAGCCCATGGCGCGCCCCGCCTCGCCGAGCTCGGCGAATTCTTCGGGGGTGTAGTAGCGGGCCACGGGGAGATGCTGAGCGGAGGGGCGCAGGTACTGTCCCAGGGTGAGGATGTTGACGTCGGCCTCGCGGAGATCGCCCATCGTTTCGACCAGCTCCTCGCGCTCCTCGCCCAGCCCCAGGATGATGCCCGACTTCGTGAGCAGGCCCGGCGCGGATCGACGGGCCCGCCTGAACAGCTCCAGCGTGCGCTCGTACCGACCGCCGTGGCGGGCCAGCTTGTACAGCCGCGGCACCGTCTCGGTATTGTGGTTGAGGATATCGGGGCCGGCGTCGATGACGGTCTGAAGCGCCCCGGCCTGCCCCTGGAAGTCGGGAATCAGCAGCTCGACGCGGCAGGCCGGCGCCTCGCGGCGGATGGCGAGGACGGTGGCGGCGAAGACCCGCGCGCCGCCGTCGGCCAGATCGTCGCGGTTCACCGAGGTGATCACCACGTGCTCCAGGCCGAGCTCGCGCACGGCGTTTCCCACGCGTTCGGGCTCCTCACGATCCTCCCAGGCGGGCTTGCCATGAGCCACCGCGCAGTATCCGCAGTTTCGCGTACAGATATCGCCGAGGATCATGAACGTCGCCGTCGAGTCCTCCCAGCACTCGCCGATGTTCGGGCAATGCGCCTCCTCGCACACGGAGTGCAGGTTCCACTGCCGCATCAGGCCCTTCAATCGAATGTAGTTCGGGCCTCCGGGCGCGCGCACCTTGAGCCACGCCGGCTTGGGCGCGGCTGCGGGCCTGGGTGAGTCCAGGAGAGGGAGAGAAATTCCCATGAAGACGTGTCCTTTTCCCGTCGGCTCACGTCATTATGGCACACATTTCACAAGCGTAAAAGGCACCCCGGCCATCGCCGCGAGGGCGAGCGCGGTGCGGAAGGAAGAGGCAAGGACTCAGGCGTTCAGGGGAGCGTTTGGCGGCTCGGCGATGGCCTTCCGCGCTGCAGAGTGGCGATGACCGTCGAGAGGTGGCTGGGGTCTGCCGGCTTCACGATGTGTGTGTCGAATCCAGCCTCGAGGGTTTTCCGGCGATCCTCGGCTTGCCCGTATCCGCTCAGGGCAATCAGCCCCACGTCCTTGCTCCGGCTGGCCCGGAGCTGGCGAGCGACCTCGTAGCCATCCACTCCGGGCAGCCCGAGATCGATCACCACGATGTCTGGGATCAGGGAGAGCGCCATCTCGATGCCGGTGGGGCCGTCGCAGGCGCCGTAGACCTCATGGCCGGCCAGGGTGAGGAGCATCTGCAGCATCTCGCGGGCGTCATCGTTGTCCTCGACGAGAAGGATGCGGCTCCGACCGATCTCGTGCCCGGAGACCTTGACGCCATCGGAGTCCGGAACGGGCGGGGCGCTCCGCGGGAACCGAACGGTGAACCGGCTTCCGCACCCCTTGCCGTCGCTCGCCGCCTGCACGCTTCCGCCGTGCAGCTCCACGAGCTGCCGGGCCAGGGACAGGCCGATCCCCAACCCGCCCTGCGTGCGCTCGGGCGCGCGGTCCGCCTGGAAGAAGAGGTCGAAAGCGTGCGCGAGGGCCTCTGGCGACATGCCCACCCCTGTGTCCACGATCTCCACCACGCTATCGTCGTCCTCGGGGCGTACCCGGATATCGATGCTCCCTCCGGCCGGAGTGTACTTGAGGGCATTCCCGACGAGGTTGATGAGGATCTGATCGATCCGCACCGAATCCGCCTCCACCCAGGCCTCCTCGCTCTGCACGCTGATCACATGCCCGGCCATCCGCTCCCCCGCCTCCAGCGTCTTCAAGCAGCGCTCGACGCTCTCGGCCAGGTTGACGATCGACCGGTTAAGGCTGATCTTCCCGGTGGTGATCCGGCTGACGTCGAGCAGGTCGTCGACCAGATGCGTCAGATTCTCCAGCTGCCGCCGGATGACGCCGCGCGCGCGATCGGCCGGATCTCCCCCCACCCGCTCGAGGACGCCGAGGGCGGAGGTGATGGCTCCCAGCGGATTGCGCAGCTCGTGGGCGAGCATGGCCACGAACTGCTCCTTGCGCAGGTCGCGCTGCTCGATCTCGCGATAGAGGAGGCAGTTGTCGATGGCCATGGCCGCCCGCGCGCCCAGCTCCTCGACCATCATGATCCGGACCGGGTCATAGGGCTTGCGTGGCTCGCCCACCGCCACCGCGAGCACGCCCAGAGTCGTCCCGCGCGCGTGGAGGGGGCAGGCCACTCCTCGCACCACCGACTCGTCTCCTCCCCTGTCGATGAGAAGCTGGCTCCCCAAGGACCGGACAGCCCGCTCCATGCTCGCCGACAGGGATGTCTCCGCTTCGGCCGTGCCCCGGGAGGCCTCCCCATGGCGGACGTGCACGGTGTCCCCGTCCGCCGCGGACAGCCGGAGCATCGCGAAGTCACCGAAATCGGGCACCATCAGGCCGAGGATGGTATTCGCCGTCGTCTCGAGGTCGAGCGACCGGGTCATGCTCTTCCCGGCATCGCCGAGGAAGACCGCCCGGAGATTCGCCGCTTCCGCAGCCGCCCGCCGCGCCTGTTCCTCGGCCAGGGCCACCCGCTCCTCCGCCTGCCGCTTCAGCTGCTCGGTCATCTTGAACAGGTCGACGAACACCTTCACCTTGGTTCTCAGCACTTCGGGCACGACCGGGGTCAGGATGTAGTCGACGGCGCCCAGCGAGTAGCCCTGGAGGGCGTGGTGCTCGTCGCTTCCCGCCGTCATGAAGATGATGGGAATGTGCTGCAGGCGCGGCCGCTGCCGGATGAGGGCGGCCGCCTCGAACCCGTCCATGTCCGGCATGTTCACGTCCAGGAGGATGAGGGCGAACTCGCGCTCGAGGAGCTGCCGCAGGGCGTCCGCGCCGGAGCCGACGCAGACCACGTTCTCTCCGAGGTCGGCGAGGAGGGCCTCCATGGCGATGAGCTTGGAGGGCCGGTCGTCAACCACCAGGATGTTGACGCGGTCCGCTCGACCCATCGGGGGGGAAGCCATGCCCACGGGCTACCGGAGCAGCCAGGCGCGAAGCTTCGCGACCAGCTCCTCGGGATCCACCGGCTTCGCCAGATAGTCCGAGGCGCCGGCTTCGATGCACTTCTCCCGGTCGCCCTTCATGGCCTTGGCCGTCACCGCGATGATGGGCAAGCTCTTGAAGCGCCCGTCCGCCCGGATGGTCCGCGTCGTCTCGAACCCGTCCATCTCGGGCATCATGACGTCCATGAGCACCACCTCGATGTCGTGGGAGGCGTCCAGGATCCCCACGGCCGCGCGACCTGTCTCCGCCGACACGATGCTCATGTCATGACGCTCCAGGATGCTCGTGAGGGCGAAGATGTTCCGGATGTCGTCGTCCACGATGAGCACCCGGCGCCCCGCGAGAGCCCGGCTCCCGAAGTGCATCTCCTCGAGGATCTGCCGCTGCCGGTCCGACATCCGCCCCACGGGCCGGTGAAGTCGGAGCGTGCACTCGTCGAGAAGGCGCTCCGGCGAGGTGACGGAGATGGCGGTGAGCCCACTCCCGCCGGACTTGAGCATTGCGTCGACGGCCTCGCCCAGCCCCGCCGATCCGTACACGATGAGGGGAATCTCCCCCATGCTCCGAACGTCGCCGAGGGCTTCCAGCTCTGTCTCCTCCGGCCTCGTGCTGAGGACGAGACAATCGGCGCGACCGGTGCAGAGCCAGTCGGCCGCGGCGGTGATGGTGGGCACCGCGACGATGTTGACGTCGTCCGCGGCGAGCAGCTCGATGAGCTCGTCCCGCGTCGCATCTTCTGGATGAACGAGAATGAGATACTTCCGGGCCCGATCGACGTAGCGTCCGAGCCCTTCGATCGCCTCCACCAGCTCCTCCCGCGTCTTGACGGGCTTGGCGAGGACAGACAGTGCTCCCAGCGCGCTTCCCCGCGTGAGGTCCTCGCCCGTGGTGATCACCTTGACGGGGATGTGCCGGGTCTCGAAGTCGTTCTTGAGCCGTTCCAGCACCCGCCAGCCATCGATGTCGGGGAGTGAGATATCGAGGCTGACGGCCGAGGGGTGATACTGGCGGGCAAGGGCAAGGGCGCTGGTGCCGAAGGCCGTCACCAGCGTCTTGAAGTTCGCCTCGTGGGCCACCTCGACGAGGAGCCGGACGAAGGCGACATCGTTCTCCACGATGAGAAGCGTCCGGTCGCCCGGCTGGATCGCCTCGCGATCGTCCCCCGCCTCGTTCAGCATCCGTGGAGGCTCGTCCGCGTCGCGCGTCGGAGCCACCGCGGGCCAGTTCGTCGTCTCCACGAGCACGGGCGCCTGTCGGGTCGAGCTCTGCGGGGCGTGCGTCTGAGGTAGGTACAGGGTGAAGGTGCTGCCGCGCCCGGGCGCGCTCGTGAGATGGATCTCTCCTCCGAGGAGTCGCGCGATCTCGCGGCTGATGGCGAGGCCGAGTCCCGTCCCCCCGTACTTGCGGCTCGTGCTGCCGTCGGCCTGCTGGAAGGCCTCGAAGATGATGAGCTGCTTGTCGCCGGGAATCCCGATGCCCGTGTCGTCCACCGCGAACGCGAGCACGGAGTCGGCCCTCCGGAGGCTGTCGCTGAGCCCGCGCGCGCCGCTCTCGGCCTGGCTGATGGTCAGGGAGACCCTTCCCTCCCGGGTGAACTTGAACGCGTTCGACAGCAGGTTCTTGATCACCTGTTGCAGGCGCTTGGCGTCGGTCAGCATGGCCCGGGGCGCCACGGGATCCAGGTTGACCGTGAACTCGAGGCCCTTCGACTCTGCGACGTGGCGGAAGGTGCGTTCCACGTAGTTGTGCAGGTCGGAGAGCCGGAGCTCGCCGATGTCCACGGCCACCGTGCCCGACTCGATCTTCGAGAGGTCGAGGATGTCGTTGATGAGGAGGAGAAGGTCCGTCCCCGACGAGTGGATGGTCTTGGCGAACTCCGTCTGCTTGCCCGTGAGATTGCCGTCGGGATTCTTGGAGAGCTGGTCCGACAGGATGAGGAGGCTGTTGAGCGGCGTGCGCAGCTCGTGCGACATGTTGGCGAGAAACTCGGACTTGTACTTCGAGGTGAGGGCGAGCTGCTCGGCTTTCTCCTCGAGAGCTTTGCGAGCCTGCTCCACCTCCTGGTTCTTGCGCTCCACCTCCACGTTCTGGTGGGCGAGGAGGCGGGCCTTTTCCTGCAGCTCCTGGTTGGTGTTCTGGAGCTCTTCCTGCCGGCTCTGCAGCTCTCCCGCGAGCGACTGGGACTGGGTGAGGAGGTCCTCCGTCCGCATGTTCGCCTCGATGGTGTTGATCACGATGCCGATGCTCTCCGTCAGCTGATCGAGGAGGGCGTGGCCGGCGGCATTGAACGGATCGAAGGAGGCGAGCTCGAGGACCGCCTTGACCTGTCCTTCGAAGAGGATGGGCAGCACGATGATGTTCACGGGGACGGAGTGCCCGAGCCCCGAGGAGATCCGGATGTAGTCGCCCGGCACGTTGGACAGATGGATCTTCTGCTTCTCGAGGGCGCACTGCCCGACCAGGCCTTCTCCGAGGTAGAACTCGTCGGCCACCGTCCCCGGCCGCTCGTGGGCGTAGCTGGCGAGCAAGGTGAGCTTGGCGGGCTCCTCCGCGCCTTTCAGGATGTAGAACACACCATGGCGCGCGTGGACCACGGGGGCGAGCTCGGACAGAATGAGCCGTGCCACCGTGACGAGATCCTTCTGTCCCTGGAGCATGCGGCTGAACTTGGCGAGGTTCGTCTTCAGCCAGTCCTGCTCGCTGTTCTTGAGGGTGGTGTCCTTGAGGTTGCGAATCATCTCGTTGATGTTGTCCTTGAGGGCGGCCACCTCTCCCTGCGCCTCGACCTTGATGGACTGGGTCAGGTCGCCCTTGGTCACCGCCGTCGCCACCTCGGCGATGGCGCGGACCTGGGTGGTCAGGTTGGCGGCGAGCTGGTTCACGTTGTCCGTGAGGTCTTTCCACGTTCCCGCCGCGCCCGGCACGCGGGCCTGGCCGCCGAGCTCGCCGTCCACGCCGACCTCGCGGGCCACCGTGGTCACCTGGTCGGCGAACGTGGCGAGCGTGTCGATCATGCTGTTGATGGTGTCGGCGAGCTCGGCGATCTCGCCCTTGGCCTCGAGTGTCAGCTTCTGCCTGAGGTCGCCGTTGGCCACTGCAGTCACGACCTTCGCGATGCCGCGGACCTGGCTCGTGAGGTTGGCGGCCATGAAGTTGACGTTTTCCGTGAGGCCTCGCCAGGTGCCGGAGACATCCTGCACCTGGGCCTGGCCGCCCAGCTTGCCCTCGGTGCCCACCTCGCGGGCCACGCGCGTCACCTCCGCCGCGAAAGAGCTCAGCTGATCGACCATGGTATTGACCGTGTTCTTGAGCTCGAGGATCTCGCCCTTGACCTCGACGGTGATCTTCTTCGACAGATCGCCCGCGGCCACCGCCTTCGTCACGTCCGCGATGTTGCGCACCTGACTCGTGAGGTTGCTCGCCATGAAGTTGACGCTGTCCGTGAGGTCCTTCCACGTCCCTGCCACGCCCTTGACGTCGGCCTGGCCGCCCAGCCGCCCTTCCGTGCCCACCTCGCGCGCGACACGCGTGACCTCCGCCGCGAAGGATCGGAGCTGGTCGACCATGGTGTTGATGGTGTCCTTCAGCTCCAGGATCTCGCCGCGGACGTCCACGGTGATCTTGCGCGAGAGGTCGCCATTCGCCAGTCCCGTGGTGACGTCCGCGATGTTGCGCACCTGGCCGGTGAGGTTGCTCGCCATGAAGTTGACGCTGTCCGTGAGGTCCTTCCACGTCCCCGCCACGCCCCGCACG
>QHSC01000309.1 GCA_003220345.1 Candidatus Rokuibacteriota bacterium
AAACCGGAGGACGGAGAGCCGTCGCGACCTACCGCGCCGGGCAGACAGCGCCCGATGCCGCCCACGCCTTGACGAGCGCGCCGAACATGGCCTGCGTGCCCGGCGCCGGTTCGCGGTCCGCGCCTGGATTCCACGCCCAGCCCACGAGGGGGTCGCGCGCCGCGTACGCGCAATCCGAGCTACCACGCTTGCCAAGGCCAACCCGTTACCCGGAGTGCGGATGAAATCCGACTGACCAGAGTTCCGCCACCGAAGGCTCTCTCGAGGAAAGCATTCGGCGCTCTTGCGCGACCTCGAAGTCGCCTACTGGATCACCTCGTCCGCCCGCGACAGCAGTGAGGGTGGAATGGCCAGGCCGAGCACCTTCGCGGTCTTGAGGTTGATGACAAGCTCGAACTTCGTCGGCTGCTCGACGGGGAGGTCGGCCGGCTTGGCGCCTTTGAGGATCTTGTCCACATACTCTGCAGCTCGACGATACAGATCGGAAATGATCGGCCCATAAGCCATGAGACAACCGGCTTCGGCCATCTCGCGCCACTCGCACATCATGGGAAGGCGGTTCTTTGTCGCGAGCGTGGCGAGGCGCTCTCGGTCTCCGAAGAAGGTCGGATTGGAAACGACGAACAGGCCGGACGCACGTTGTTTCACGATGCCGGCAACGGCTGCCTCGTAGTCTCGCGAATTGTGAACGGGGGCGACGTCCATTTCGATGCCCAATGACTTGGCCGTCTCCTGTGCCGCCTTCGTCTGACTGGCGGCAGAAGGATGGTCGATCTGGGTCAGTACTGCTAGTCGGGTTGCTCTCGGAAGCATCTCCTTGAGCAAGGCCACGCGCTTGCCGGCGAGCTCGTCGGCAACCAATGCTACACCGGTGATGTTGCCGCTCGGTTGACCTAAGTTCTTGACAAACCCATGCCGGACCGGGTCGTCGCCACTGAACGCCATGACGATCGGGATGGTCGTCGTCGCTTGCTTGGTCGCGCGGATGGCCGGCGAGCTCACGGCCGCTATCACGTCTGGGTGCGTTCTAACGAGTTCCGTAGCAAGTGCGGGAAGGTGGTCGAGCCGACCGTGGGCCAGACGCACTTCCAGCACCAGATTCTGCCCTTCAACGTAGCCCAAGTCTCGCAATGCTCGGCGAAAAGCCTCGAAGACACTGCCCGATGTGGAGAGATAGCCCACACGGTACACCTTGCTCCCGGATTGCGCCGCAGCACCGAGCGGGGCGACGAGGAGCCCCGCCATGGTGCCGAGGAACGCCCGCCGATGCACTACTCGATCACCTCATCCACCCGTGCGAGCAGCGACGGCCGCTCGACCGGAATCTCTTTGGGCGCCCTGCCGATGAGAATCTTGACCGCAGTTGTTCCGGCCTGACCATAGATCGTCACCACCTCCGGGCCGTCGGAAGTCAACGCGATCATGCCATGTTGGCCGCGAGCGGCGCGGCAAGGAGGCCGGCCGAGACGAACGCCCGGAAGGCGCGTCGCTCGATCACTGGGCCTCCAATCAATTGAGCCATCCCTCGCGCAATCGCGCCGGGTGTGAAGGAGACGGGCCTGTCATGCGACCACACAATGCGCATAATCCAGCTGAGGCTCTTGGCCTCGAATGGCCCACCTGGACAGGCCAGGCACGACCTCAAGCCCAGGACGGACAGCTTATAGGGCTCGGACGATTACAGCACGATGCGGCGGGCCCGGGCGCCTCATCGAGAAGCCGCGGGCTTGGACTTCCCGCCGTTCTTCTCGTAGGCCTCGATCGACTTCTTGAGATCGCGGTACTCGGAGCACGAGAAGGTGCAGAGCGAGTTGAGGGTTACCAGGTGCTCCTTGGCCTTGGCCACGTCGCCCAGCATCAGGTACGCCTCGCCGATGTACTCGTGGGCCCCGCGATGCTTGGGATCGAGGGTCAGGGCCTTCTCGTAGATGGGGATGGCCTTGGCGGGGTCGCCATTCTTGCGGGTCGCATAGGCGAGCCAGTTGTACGCATCCGCATTGGTGTTGTCACGGGCCACCACGCCGTCGAGCAGCGTGATCGCCTCCGCGAACTTGCCCGCCTTGATCGCCTTCACCCCTTGCCCGTATTGGGGATCCTCGGGCTTGACCGGCGCGCTGGTCCGCGCCCCGTCGCCTCCCCCGCCCCCACCACCCCCCGCCGCCGCCGCCATCCCCGGCAGCGCCAGAGCGGAAGTCCCCAATAGCAGCGCTGCAGCAATGATCGTCCTCATGGTCAGCTCCTCCTTTGCCAGAAAATGCGCAGGCGGCTCAAAAAGGTCCAGATGCGAGGCGGCGAGGGCGGCGGCACCCCGAGGCGTAGTTCTCACTCAGCCCTCGCCTCGTGGCTTCGCCCCTCAGCTCGAAGTGCCACGTACGTTGAGCGGGTGCCGCCGCCCTCGCCGCACTCCCGCAGATGGGCCTTTTTCAGCCGCCTGCACGCTAGAGCTTCGCCACGCCCGCGCGGGCACAATCCTCATCCTGCTGGGCGGTTCCCCCGCCCACTCCACACGCACCCTCCACCACGCCGTTGCGGATGATGGGCACCGCCCCTTGGCTCGGGATCATGTGCCCGCCCTCGGCCGCGGCGATGCCCTGGATGATCGGGCTGCCCGCCCGCTCGGCCAGCTCACCGCTGGGACGCGCGAAGGCCACCGAGGCGATCGCCTTGCCCTGGGAGCCATAGGCGCTCGCCCAGATGGCGGCATCCATCCGATTGAATGCCATGAGGCGTCCGCCGCCATCGCAGACCGCCACGCTGATCTTGATGTTGATCTCTCTGGCCTTGTCCATCGCCGCCTGCATGACCTGATTGGCTTCCGCGAGCGTGAGCGCCACGTGCCGTCTCCTTTGCTTGTTGTGGATCGTGCGAGTCCCGTCTACTCCGCGGTCGTGCCGCCGTCGATCACCAGCTCGCTCCCCGTCACATAGGACGATTCGTCGGAGGCGAGGTATATCACGCCGAAGGCGACGTCTTCGGGCGTTCCCACGCGCCCCATGGGAAGCCGCCGCAGGCGCTGCTCCCACATGGCCTTGTTCTCCAGCATGTCCTTGATCATGTCGGTGGCGATCGGCCCGGGGTGCACGGAGTTGCAGCGGATCTTGTCCTTGGCGTGCTGGATGGCCGTGGCCTTGGTGAAGAGTCGCACCGCGCCCTTGGTGGCGATGTAGGCGGCGGTCTCGCCGGGACTCCCCACGAGCCCGGACGTGGAGGAGATGTTGATGATGGAGCCGCCGCCGGCTTGCCGCATGGCCGGGATCGCGCACTTCGTGCCCAGGAACACGCCCTTGGCGTTGATGGCCATGATGCGATCCCAGTCGGCCTCGGCCATCTCCTCGATCTTGGCCCGGAGGAGAATGCCCGCATTGTTGACGAGCACGCTCAGCTTGCCGTAGGTCTGCACGGCCGTGGTCACGGCCGCGCGCCAGTCCGCCTCGCGAGTCACGTTCAGGTGCACGTAGGTCGCCTGACCGCCCGCGCCCCTGATCTCCGCCTCCACCTTCTTGCCGTCGTCGTCCTGGATATCCCCGAGCACGACCGCCGCTCCTTCTCGGGCGAACATCCGCCCTTCCACTGCCCCTTGCCCGCGCGCGCCGCCGCTGATCAGAGCCACCTTGCCATCCAGCCGTCCCATGAGTATCTCCTTGTGCGTACCGCGAGATGGGCGGGAGCATCATCCGCTTCCCGTCGGACCACCGCAACCGGCTCGCCCGTATGGATACCATACCGAGGGCCCGCGCGCTTCCGATCGTCCGGCGAGGCTGGGGGAATCCCGCTAAGATAGCGTCCGGGAACCCCACTGAGCGGCCGTCATGCTCCCACGGTGAGCGGAGCGAGGAGGGATTCGGATGGAGTTCGGGCTGTTCTTCCTCATGCAGCGGGACGAGGAGTGGAGCGAGCAGTCGGTCTACGACTCGGGACTCGAGCAAATGCTGGCCGCCGAGGCGCTCGGCTACTCTTCCGTGTGGATCGCCGAGCATCACTTCAACGACTACGGCCTTTGCCCAGCCCCGCCCGTCCTCGCCGCCTTCGTGGCCGCGCGCACGACCGTTTTGCGCCTCGGCATGGGC
>QHSC01000193.1 GCA_003220345.1 Candidatus Rokuibacteriota bacterium
CGCCAAGGACGTCGGGTCCACACGCAACATCCCGGTGGCGCCCGAGGAGATCGTGGTCACGCCCGGGGCCAAGCCCATCATGTACTTCGTCATCACGGCGCTCGTCAATCCGGGTGACGAGGTCATCTATCCGAATCCGGGATTCCCCATCTACGAGTCCGTCATCAATTTCGTGGGCGGGGTGCCGGTGCCGATTCCTCTCCGCGAGGAGACAGGCTTCGGCTTCGACATGGCCGCCTTCGAGAAGGCCGTCTCCAAGAAGACCAAGCTCATCATCATCAACTCCCCCCAGAATCCCACGGGTGGCGTCCTCGAGATGGACCAGCTGGGCAGGATCGCCGAGCTGGCCGCGCACTACCAGATCCCCGTGCTCACCGACGAGATCTACAAGGCCTTCCTCTACGAGGGGGAGTTCGCTTCGATCACGCGCTTCCCGGGCATGAAGGACCTCGCCATCATCCTGGATGGCTTCTCGAAGTCCTTCGCCATGACGGGCTGGCGCATGGGCTACGGCATCATGCCCCTGCCGCTGGCCGAGCACGTGGCGCGACTCATGGTCAACTCCAACTCCTGCACGGCCTCCTTCACCCAGTGGGCGGGCATCGCCGCGCTCCAGGGGGATCAGACGCCGGTGCAGCGGATGGTCGCCGAGTTCAAGCGGCGGCGCGACATCATCGTGGCCGGGCTCAATGCCCTCCCCGGCGTGTCCTGCCGGACGCCCAAGGGCGCCTTCTACGTCTTCCCGAACATCAAGGCGCTCAAGCGGCCCTCGTCGGAGGTTGCCGAGGCGATCTTGAAGGAGGGCGGCGTGGCCGTCCTCGGAGGCACGGCCTTCGGACAGTACGGCGAGGGCTATCTCCGGCTCTCCTACGCCAACTCGGAGGCCAATATCCGGAAGGCCCTGGAGTGGATGCGCCCCGTGCTGGCCCGCCTCGCTGGCTAGCACGACGCCAGCCACGGCTTCAGACCCTGCCCGAGCGCCTCTGATGCCCACCGTCGCCGATGTCCTCATCGAGGGCCTGCGCCGGGCCGGCGTGCAGCGTCTCTTCGGGGTGCCCGGCGGCGGATCCAATCTCGAGCTGCTCGAAGCCGCACGCGCGCAGGGCCTGCCGTTCGTCCTGTGCCACCAGGAGGCGGCGGCCTGCATCATGGCCGCCGTCACGGGGGAGCTCACGGGCGCTCCGGGCGCGGTCCTCTCGACCCTGGGTCCGGGGGTGGCCGCGAGCGCCAATGGACTCGCACACGCCCTCCTCGACCGCAGCCCCCTCGTCTATCTCTCCGATCGACACCCGGCAGGCCTTCTCGCCTTCGCCACTCACCAGGCCCTGGATCATCCGGCTTTCCTTCGCGCCATCGTGAAAGACAGTCTCACGGTGACAGCGGAGGCGGCAGCGGATCAGGTCGCCCGCGCGGCGCAGCTCGCGCTCGCCCAGCCGCGCGGCCCCGTGCATCTCGATCTGCCGGCTGACATCGCAGGCCAGCCCTCGACGCAGACGGGCTCCCGACCGACGCCCGGCGCCCCGTCACCGCCCAGCGTGGCCGAGCTCGACCGCGCGGCGGACATGATCAGGCGAGCCAGGCGGCCCGTCGTCCTGGCGGGCCTCCAGTGCCGGGGAGAGGACAGCAAGTGGCTGCGGGCCCTCGTGGAGGCCCTGCCCGCCCCTGTGCTGACGACGTACAAGGCCAAGGGTGCGGTGCCTGATCCACATCCCCTCGCCCTCGGAGTCTTCACGAGCGGGGTCCTCGAAGAGCCTGTGGTCAGCCGCGCCGATCTTATCATCGCCTTCGGCCTCGATACGGTCGAGCTCATTCCCCGCCGCTGGAGCTATGCGGCCCCGGTGCTGAGCCTCGTGCGGGCCCCGAGCCGGGGCTACTTCACCCCAGCCCACGAGGTCGTCGGCGAGCTCGGCGCCATCCTGGAAGAGCTCGCGCCGCGCCTCCACCAGCACCACGCCGACTGGGACGTGGTGGAGATCGAGCGGCTGCGGCGCGGGCGACAGGGCGCGCTGGAGATCAGGGTTTCCGGCCTGGCGCCGCACCGGATCTGTCAGATCGCGCGCGAGATGACTCCCGCGGGAGCCATCGCGACGGTCGACGCGGGCGCCCACATGTTTCCCGCCGCCGAGTACTGGCAGGCGGTGGAGCCGGGCGAGTTCCTGATCTCCAACGGCCTCGCGACCATGGGCTTCGCGCTGCCCGCGGCCATCGCCGCCCAGCTCGCGTGTCCCGAGCGGCGCGTGCTCTGCTTCACGGGCGATGGCGGCTTCATGATGGTGGCAGCCGAGCTCGAGACGGCGGTCCGCCTCCAGCTTCCCATCACGGTGATCGTCTTCAATGACGCCGCCCTGTCCTTGATCGCCGTCAAGCAGGAGCAGAAGGGCTACGAGGGCGTGTCCATGCGCTACGTGGGGCCCGATCCCGCCGCCCTCGCCCGCGCCTTCGGTATGCCTGCGCGAACGGTCACGGACGAGCCCGGCTTCATTGCCGCCCTCGGGGCCTCGCTGGCCGCCTCCGGCCCTACGCTCATCGACGCCCGCATCGATCCGTCAGGTTATCGCGAGATGCTGGAGATCGTCCGCGGCAAGCCGCCAGGGCGCCGATAAGGGCCCATCTGCGGGAGTGCGGCGAGGGCGGCGGCACCCGCTCAACGTACGTGGCCGTTCGAGCTGAGGGGCGGAGCCACGAGGCGAGGGCTGAGTAAAACCTACGCCTCGGGGTGCCGCCGCCCTCGCCGCCTCGCATCTGAGCCCTTCTCGCCACCCTGGCGGTGGCCCTATAGCGCGCCACCTTGTATACTCGATCCATGGGGTTCCTGACGGCGCAGGACGAGCAGGCGGTCAAGCGAGAGTTCGAGAAGCTGACGGGCCCCGTCAAGCTCACCGTCTTTGCTTCCGAGCTCGGCCCGGAGAGCAATGCCGAGACGGTCGCCCTCATCAAGGAGGTGGCCGCCCTCTCGGACCAGATCTCGGTCGCCGTGCTCAACCCACACATCGAGCGCGACGAGACGGCCGCCTACGACGTTTCCGTCACGCCTGCCGTGGCCGTGGAGGGCGCCAAGGACTACGGCATCCGCTTCCTCGGGGTTCCCGCTGGCTACGAGTTCTCCAACCTCATCGACTCGATCGTCGCGGTCTCCCGTGGCGAGGCCCAGCTCTCCGATGCGACCAAGGAGGCCCTGGCCGGGCTGACCGAGGACGTCCGCATCAAGGTCTTCGCGACTCCGACCTGACCGCATTGTCCCCGGGCCGTGCGCCTGGCGCAGCACATGGCAATCGCCTCCGACAGGGTTCGCGTCGAGTGCATCGAGGCCAACGAGTTCCCCGACATCTCGCAGCGCTATCACGTCATGGCCGTGCCCAAGGTCGTCATCAACGACCGCGTGGAGTTCGAGGGCGCCTATCCCGAGCCCGAGTTCCTGAAGGCCGTGCTTCAGGCGGCGCTGGACGGCAAGGAGGCCTAGATGGACGCGGTCTGGATGCTGGTGGCCGTGGTCGTCGCTGCCGCAGTCTGGCTCGTCGTGGCGCGCTGGGTGCTTCCTCGCTTCGGCATCAAGACCAGCTGAAGCGTGCCTGCCGCCTGCTCCCGTGAGGAGCCGACGAAAGTCACCGAGGCGCACCGGCCGTAGCTGGGAATGCTGAGCCGGACCGGCCTCCGGCGCGTGCTCTTCCCCGAGCTGTCCCTGTTCCGTGTGATCCTCTCGCTCGCCTTCGTCTATGCGGCGGTGGCGGGCCTCGCCTGGCTCTATGCGGACCGCATGATCTTCCTGCCTCCGCCCCCGACGTATGGCGACTCTGCCGAGATCGTGAAGATCCCGACCACGGATGGGCCACGCATCGCCGCGCTCTACATCGCCAATCCCGAGGCCCGCTACACGCTCCTCTACAGCCACGGCAATGCCGAGGACCTGGGGGTGGTGCGGCCGATCCTGCCCGTGCTGAGGCAGCTCGGCTTCGCCGTGCTCGCCTACGACTATCGCGGCTATGGCACGAGCGAGGGGAGTTCCTCCGAGCGGCACGTGTACGGTGACATCGAGGCGGCATATCAGCACCTCGTGCGCGACCGGGGCGTTCCCCCCGACCGCATCATTGCCTACGGTCGCTCGGTGGGAGCGGGAGCGGCCGTGGATCTCGCCTCGCGTCGCCCCCTGGCCGGACTCATCGTCGAGTCAGGCTTCGTGACGGCCTTTCGCGTCATGACCAGGCTGCCCCTCCTGCCGTTCGACAAGTTCAGGAACATCGACAAGATCGGGCAAGTCCGGTGCCCCGTCCTCGTCATGCATGGCGAGGCCGACGAGATCGTGCCTCTCTGGCACGGCCAGCGGCTCTTCCAGGCCGCGCCGTCACCCAAGCGCCTCCTCGCGGTCGCCGGCGCGCACCACAACGACTTCATGTGGGTGGCTGGCGAGCGCTATGCGGGGGCCCTCCGGGAATTCGAGGCCCTGCTCCGTGGCCGGTGACGATCTCCTCTTCGTGTACGGCACCCTCATGCGAGGCTTCCGGCTCCACGCGCTCCTCGAAGGACGCGCCACGTACCTGACCGAGGCTACGACCCCGGGGCTGCTCTTCGACCTCGGCAGCTACCCGGCGGCGCTCAAGTCCGCGACGGGAAAGATCCGCGGCGAGGTCTACCGTCTCGCCGACCCGGGTCTCTGGAGGGCGCTGGACTCTGCGGAGGGGAGCCAGTATCATCGCGAGCAGGCCGGGATCGAGCAGGCATCAGGCGGGCGGGTCGGGGCGTACGTGTACTGGTACGTCGGGCCGCTCGACGGGGCCGTACCCATTCCTGGCGGCGACTATCGGGCGCATGCGCCCGTCCGGTCCATCCATCACCGCTGAGTCACCCGAGGAGGCATCCGATGCCGGTGCAGGCCGCAGAGCTGATCAAGTCCGACCAGGAGCACCTGATCCACCCGCTGCACCACCCGAGCGATCACCTGGAGCCCATGGTCTACGTCAAGGGTCGCGGGGCCATGATCACGGACATCCAGGGCAGGGAGTACATCGACGGCCTTGCCGGGCTGTGGAACACCAACGTCGGCCACGGGCGCGAGGAGCTGGCCAAGGCCGCGGCGACCCAGATGGGTGAGCTCGCCTACTTCTCGGCGTACGCGGGGTCGTCGAACATCCCGGCCGTCGAGCTGGCGGAAAAGCTCATCTCGCTCTCCTACAAGAACATGCAGGGCGTGTTCTTCACGTGCGGCGGCGCGGAGTCGAACGAGTCCGCCTTCAAGACGGCGCGCTTCTACTGGAAGGCCAAGGGCAAGCCCGACAAGGTCAAGATCATCGCGCGCTTCAATGCGTATCACGGCGTGACGCTCCAGGCCATGAGCGCCACGGGCATGGCGCCGTACTGGAAGATGTTCGAGCCGCGCGTGCCGAACTTCGTGCACATCCCGACCTGCTACCCGTATCGCCAGGATGGCGCCAAGCCCGGCGAGACGCCGGGGCAGACCGCCTCCCGCCTCCTCGAGGAGGCCATCCTCCGCGAAGGCCCCGAGACCGTGGCCGCCTTCATCGCCGAGCCCATCCACGGCGGCGGCGGCGTTCTCTATCCGAGCGACGACTACTTCCCGCTCGTGCGCAAGGTCTGCGACAAGCACCAGGTGCTCTTCATCGCCGACGAGGTGATCACGGGCTTCTGCCGCACGGGCCACTGGTTTGCCATGACGCACTGGAACGTGCAGCCCGACATCATGTCCTTCGCCAAGGGCGTGTCCTCGGGCTATCTCCCTCTGGGCGGCATCATGGTCTCCAAGGACATCAAGGAGGCCATGGACACCGTCAAGCCCGACGACAAGTGGATGCACGCGTACACGTATTCGGGCCATCCCACCTGCTGCGCGGTGGGACTTAAGAACGTCGAGATCATGGAGCGGGAGCGGCTGTGGGAGCGCTCGGCCACCCTGGGCACGCGCCTGCACAAGGCGCTGCACGCCGCCTTCGATAGCCACCCGAACGTGGGCGATATCCGCTCGGGCAAGGGTCTCATCGCCGCCGTCGAGCTGGTGGAGGACAAGGCGACCAAGAAGCAATTCGACCCCGACAGGAAGATCGGGGCGCGGCTCATGCAGGAGATGAGCAAGCGCGGCGTGATCACGCGGGCGCGGATGGAGAACATCTTCTACTCGCCGGCCCTCGTCATCACCGAGGAGCAGCTCGACCGGATGGTCTCGGTCACCCAGGAAGCCGTCAAGGCCGTCACCGGCCAGTAGGGCGGAGGAGCCCATCTATCCCTCTCCCCTCAGGGGAGAGGGCAGGGTGGGGGGCTAAGGAATCAGCACGACCTTGCCGTAGCTCTCGCGCGCGGCGATGGCCGCGAGAGCCTTGGCCGCATCGGCGAGAGGGTACGTCTTGTAGATGACGGGCCAGATCTGCCCCTTGCCGTGCATGGTGAGCAGCGCGCTCATCCACTGGTCCACCAGGGGAGATCCCAGCGTCTGGTACATGCCCCAGTGCACGCCGACCACCGACATGTTCTTGAGGAGAATGCGGTTGGCGGCGATGGAGGGGATGCGGCCGCCGGCAAAGCCCACCACGAGCAGTCGTCCCTCGAAGGCGATGCACTTGCTCGAGCCGTCGAAGACGTCGCCGCCCACGGGATCGTAGATGACGTCGGCGCCGTGGCCGTCCGTCACGCGCTTGACCCGCTCCACCCAGTCCTCGGTCCGGTAGTCGACGAGCACGTCCGCGCCCGATTGCCGCGCGATCTCGAGCTTGGCGGCGGTGCCGGCGGTGGCGATCACGCGCGCGCCGAGCGCCTTGCCGATCTGGACGGCGGCGAGCCCGACGCCGCCCGCGGCGGCGTGGACGAGGAGCCATTCCCCCGGCTGCATCTGGGCCCGGTGAACGAGGGCGGAATACGACGTCTGGTTCACGAGGGCGAAGGCCGCGGCTTCCTCGAACGACATCGCATCGGGAATGGCGAAGACGCGCGTCTCGTCGGCGACGGCGCGCTCGGCGTATGCGCCCAGCTCGATCATGGCGAAGACGCGCTGGCCTTGATGGACTCGCGTCACCCCCGCGCCCACCGCGAGGACGATCCCGGCCACCTCGTGCCCCGGGCTGAAGGGGAGGGGCGGCTTCATCTGATACTTGCCCTGGACGATCAAGATGTCGGGGAAATTGCAGCCGATGGCCTTGACGTCGATCAATACCTGGCCGGGACCCGGCGTCGGATCGGCAACCTCCGCGTACTGCATCTCGGATGGCTCGCCCCACTGGGTCGCGATCATGGCTTTCATGTCCGTCGATCATACTATGACTGGACGCCGTGACCGGGAGAGGCGGCTTCGAAGGGCGCGTCGCCATCGCCGCGGGAGCGTCGGCGGGGATGTGGACCTCGGGCTGCGTCGGCCACGAAGCGGGGAAACCGGATCGCGGGCCGCCTCGGGGCGTCAGGCGGCGAGATCCACCTGCAAGCCACGTCCGGCTCGGACCGCGCGCTCATAAGCCGCCGCGGCCGCCGCGACGTCTTCGAGCGCCACGCCGGTGCTATCGAAGATCACGATCTCATCATCTGATTGCCGACCAGGACGGCGGCCGGCAATAACCTGTCCAAGCTCCGCGCGCACGTCGCCGGGGGTCAGTGCTCCGCATGCGATGGCATGGTGGAGGTCGCCGATGGTCGCGGCCTGCTCGAGCATGTCCACCACCACGACGCTGGCCGCCATGAGGGCGGGCTCGAGCTCCTGCTTGGACTCATTGTCGGCTCCGACCGCCGCGATGAATGTCCCCGCGCCCACCGCCCCCTGCCGCAGGATGGGCTTGCGTGACGGCGTGCAGGTGACGCAGATATCGCTGGCGCGGAGGGCGAGGTCGAGATCCTCTGCCACGCGCACGTCGATTCCCAGAGCCGAGGACATCTCCTCGGCGAAGCGAATCGCCCGCGCGGGATCCTGGTCGAAGGCGTAGGCGCGGGTGAAAGGTCGCACGGTCGTGAGGGCGCGGAGCTGCTCCCGGCCCTGCCGGCCGCAGCCGCAGACGGTGACGACGGTGGCGTCGACGCGCGCGAGATGGCGGGCGGCCACGGCGGTGGCGGCTCCGGTGCGGATCGCCGTGATCTCTGCCGAGTCCATGAGGGCCAGGGGAGTTCCGCGTTCGGCGTCGGCCAGGAGAAGCACGCCCTGGATGGTGGGGAGCCCGAAACGCGCCGGATTCGCTGGGAAGTTGGCGTTGGTCTTCGCAGCGAAGTACGGGCGCCCGAGCTCGAGGATGCCGGCCTTGATGTGAAACCCGCCGTCGGTCGCGTGCACGCTCAGGATACCGGGAGGATCCGCCCGGCCTTCGCCGTGGAGCCTGAAGGCATGCTCGACGGCCTCGATGCAGGCCTCCATGGACAGAAGATCGGCCACGTCCGCGCGAGTGAGTAGGAGCGTCATGAGGTCTTCACGTGGCGGATCGTGGCGTAGAGCCAGAGATCGTAGACGATCTTGAGCCCCCCGCCGAGGAAGAAGGGAGCCATCAGCCACGCCCCCTGCATCACGAGCCCCGTGAGGGCGGGGCTCACCGACTGCGCCAGGGTCCGGCTCATGTTCGTGAGCGACGCGGCGTGCTCACGCTCGTGGTCGCGAACCGCGAGCATGAGGAAGGTCTGGCGCGTGGGCACGTCCATCTGGGAAAGGAGGTGGCGGGCGAGCAGGAAGGCGACGGCGAGCCAGGCCACGGGAGCGAGGGCCACCCCGATGAGGAGCACGTTCGAGATCAGGTGAGAGAACACCATCGTGTTCACGAGCCCGAGTCTCGGCGCCACGCGGGCGGCCAGGAGGAGCGACAACCCCGAGAGGATCTGCACCCCGAAGAAGATCCAGCCCAGGGCCTCGAGCCCGAGGCCGAAGCGTGTGTAGAACCAGTAGGCGATGAGACTTTGAACGACGAAGCCGCCGGCAAAGGAGTCGAGGGCGAAGATGACGGCCAGGCGCCTGACGAAGGGCCGCGAAGGCGTCCCCGCGGCCTCCCGGGTCGCGGCGTGACGCACGGGCTCCCGCCGCATGAGTCCATAGGCCACGAGCTGGGTGAGGCCGCTCAGCAGGAACACGGCGAAGAGCGGCTGATGCGACGCGCCGAGCCGGGTGACGGCGGCGGCGCCGAGGCCTGCCGCCGCATAGCCGATCAGATTGTAGTAGCTCAGGGTGGTGGTGAGGCGCTCGCGGGCCGCGTCGCGGGTGACGATGACCTGCTCGAGAGAGAGAAAGGGTCCCGTCTCCCCGGTCCCCACGGCCACGTTCCCGGCCATGGCCGCCGCCACCACCACCCAGGGCTGCCGGGTCAGCAGGAAGGCGATGGCCGACACCACGATGAGAGAGGCCTGGGCCATGAGAGCGGCGCGCGGTCCCCAGCGCTCGGCCGGCCAGCGGACCATGAAGGTCATGGCGGTGCTGGCGAGCAGCGTGAGGGTGACCGCGATGCCGAGCTGCCCGGCGTCGAAGCCCAGCTCGGTCAGGTAGACGGGCAGCAGGACGCCCAGGGCGCCGTAGCAGAAGGTCCGGGCGGACTTGGCGAGGAAGACGAGCCGCGCGTTATGCCCCACGCGCGAGCCGGCCCCGGCAATAGGCATAGAGCGCATCGTAGACGGGAAACTGCCGGTCCATGGTCTCGAAGTCGTCGCGGCTCAGCTCGCGGAAGCCGCTGGCCACAGCAACCACGCGGGCCTTGGCACGGGTCACCCACTTCATGGTCTCCTCCACTCCTCGAGCAGCCGCTCAAGATGCGCGTGGATCGCGGCGCGGGCGGCGGGCAGGCCGGCGCTCACCGCGGGCACATCCGCCCACTGGTCGACCCTGACGCCCGCGGGGACGGGGACGCCGAGATCGCAGCCAAAGGCCACGATGTGGTCTGCCCGGGCCACGTCCTCGCGCGTCACGCGGCGGGGCTTTTTCCCGCCGAGGTCCACGCCGTCGGCGCGAAGGGCGGCGGCGACCTTGGGGGCGATGTCGGCATCGGGCTCCGTGCCCGCGAAGTCGGCGGTCACGCGGAGCCCGCGCGAGGCGGCCAGCCGCTCGCAGTCGGCGGCGGCGAGCACGCTCTTGGCCGCGCCGTGAAGACAGACGAACAGGATGCGGGGATGATCGCTCATGATTTGCCTCCATGTTGAGGACGCTCGAATTCCTTCGTGAACCAGCCCCGGCTCTCCACGAGGTCGCGCTGCATGTAGCCCACGAGGGCGGCGGGCCCCCCGAAGCCGAGACTTCCCAGATAGAGGAAGTAGCGCACAAGGCTCCAGGTGGTTCGCGTCCCCGTCATCGGCGCTCTCCAATCGTGGCGTAGAGACCATCGAACAGGATCAGGCCCTGGGCCAGCGCCTCGTGATCGTCCTTGACGGCGGCGAGAAGGCCGCGCAGCACGAGGTCGAGGCCGCGCGCTTCGTCGCGCTGGAACTTGCCGTCGCGGAGATCGGCCTCGTGAACGATCTCCGCGATGGCGAAGAGGCGGCGATCCCGCATTCCCGAGCGATGCAGAAGAGTCTCGAACGTGCAGTGATCGCCGTGATGGCCGAGCTCCACGCCGGCCATGTCGTAGGGGACGACATCGTCCGGCAGCTCGTCGGGCGCGGTGAAGACGAATTCCGCCCCGGGATCGAGAAAGCGCTTGATCAGCCAGGCCGAAGCGATCCGATCCACGTGCGGGCGCGGCCGTGTGGCCCACCGGCGATTCTTGAGCGCCTCGAGGTCGAGGCGTCCGGCGGGGCGGGCCCCGGGCTTCGCGGGCCCGGCCACGCGGCGCTCCGCCTGCTCGCGAGCGCGGACGGTCTGCTGACGGCCCGAGGCATCGAAGAAGTCGATCTCGCCCAGCCTGTCCATCTCGCGGGCCAGGCGCGCCAGCTCCTCGGCCGCGCGTGGCCGCTTGGCCGCGCCGAGCTTGCGGTAGCGGTCGGTGAGGGCGGCGTAGTCGGCGTTCCGCGCTTCCTGGAAGAGGCGGACCACGTCGGCCGGCTTCATGTTCTCCACCCGATCCACCTTGAGCAGAGTCGCCTCGCCCTGGTCCTTCTGGACTTCCTGGGCCAGCCATTGAAATTGCTCGTAGCGATCCGGTGAAAACGGAAGGAGATAGGCGCCGCTCTTGAGGGCGACGGCGCCGAGGGCGCGGAGCTTGCGCCAGGTCCGCACGCGGAGGCTCGAGGGCTTCGGCGGCAGACTCAGGAGGAGGAGGAGCCAGGGCTGCAACATATGTTGCATACTACAACAAGTGTTCTATCTGTCAAGAGCCTCTTGAGCCTGGCCTGTCCTGCAGTCCGGAAATTCGGCAGGGCCGCGCCTTGACAGAACACTCTTCAGATGTTTAGTATAGGAGTCCGCCTTACGATGGAAGATGGAAGGGGAAGGGGGACGACACACATGAATCCGCTAGACCGGTTGCTCCGCGATGAGATGAATCGGCTGCTCGACAGGCTCGGTGCCTCGACCAAGAGGGGCGTGGGCACGGCCTCCGCGCGCCACCTGCCGGAGGTACGTGAGCGATTGGACATGGCCGAAGCAAGGCTGACGGCAGCTCGCCAGGCGCTGCTCGCGCAATACGAAGAGTGGCAAGGCGCCCTCGGTGCCTGCGAGGACCTCTGGGCCCTCGCGCAGCTCGAGCTGGACGAAACGCCGTCGGGGAGTCTCCGGGCGGCCTAGCTTCCGAAGATCCGCTTGAGCAGCCCGGCCGGGGATGGCGGCGCCGAGAGGCGCGAGGCGGCGTGGGCCGCGCGATGCCCTTCGTCGCCGCCGCCTGAGGCCTCGGCCCGCGCCAAGCCTGGGCGGCTCCCGGCGGGCATCTCCGCGGTGAACGCCTCGCGGAGATATTCCAGCAAGTCCACGCTCAGGGCGTGGAATTCCGCGCGATCGGCCTGGCTATCGCTGGCGGGCGGGGGACGCTGGTGCCGTTTGCGGAGCTCGACCAGCAGCTCCAGCGCCGCCATCTCGACCGCTTCCTCGATTCGCTCGGCAAGCTGCGCCTCGATGCGCTCGAGAAGGCCGCGGGGATCATTCGCCCCGTGGCGAAGACCCTTGGTGTGAAAGGGGTTATCCATTCACGGCGCCGGGAACATGCGCTTGAGCCCGGCCGCGAGCGACTCGGGGGCGATGCCGAAGTCGGTGTAGAAGCGCATGGGATCGGTGACGTTGTCCTCGCCGAGCATGATGAGCTGATCCGTCGTGACGGGAAAGAACGGGAGCCAGCCGAGGGCACGCGTGGCCGCGCTCACGAGCCCCAGCGGGACATGAACCTTGCGCACGCGCGGCCGGCCGATGGCGGCGCCGATGAAGTCGAGCAGCTCGACGAAGCGATAGGTTGCGGGCCCGGCGACCTCGTAGGTCTGGCCCACGGACACGGGAGCCCGGAGCGCGCGGACAAAGCCCTCGGCGACGTGCTCGACGGCGATCGGCTGCAGTCGCGTCTCGCCGCTGCCCAGGACAGGCACGACGGGGGCTCGCCGCACGAGGCGGGCAAGCATCGAGACGAGCTCATCACCCGCCCCGTAAATGATCGACGGGCGGAAGATGGTCCACTCGAGCGCGCTCGCGCGCACGACCTCCTCCGCTTCCCACTTGGTGCGGTGGTACCGCGCGCGCGCGTCCGCCCGGGTGCCGAGCGCGCTCATGTGCACGTAGCGCTTGACGCCCGCTTCATGGGCCACCCCCAGCATGTTGGCGGTGGCCAGCGGATGGAGGCGCTCGAAGGTGATGCCGCGCGCCCTGTGCTCGCGGATGATGCCGACGAGATGGATGACGGCCGCGCATCCTTCGACGGCCTCGGCGAGTCCCTCGGGCTTGAGGACGTCACCGGGCACCCGGTCGATGGATTCGAATCCGCGCAGCTCCGCCTCGGAGCCCCGGCGGACAAGACAGCGGACGAGGAAACCGTGGTGCAGGAGCGCGCGTACCACCGCGTGGCCCACGAAGCCGGTTGCGCCGGTGACAAAAATGCGTTGCATCAGGGACGAATCGTAGCACGCGTCCGTCCGATTTTCTCCTTGGGCGACGCGCCAGGGCCGCTATCATGGTATGCATGGGGCGACGCGCCGCTGTGGTTCTGCTCGTCGTGCTCCTCTGGCCGGGCGTGGCCTCCTCCCAGAGCCTCGACTGGTCCGATCTCGATCGGGCGATCCGCGACACCGTTGCCGCGGGGGATGCTCCGGGCGCTGTCGTCCTCGTCGGACAGGGCGACCGCGTGCTCTATCGCAAGGCCATCGGCTCGCGTGCCCTCGTGCCTGCCGTGGAACCCATGACGCCGGACACCATCTTCGACATCGCGTCCCTGACCAAGCCCGTGGTGACAGCGCCCGCCGTGATGGCGCTCGTGGACGCAGGCAAGATCGATCTCGATGCTCCCCTCGGGCGCTACGTCAAGGAGTTCAAGGCCCCCCGGTATGCCTGGCTCACCGTGCGTCGTGTCCTCACGCACACCGCGGGATTCCCCGACGTGCCGCCGGGCGACGTCGTCGCCAGGGGGTTTCCCGAGGCGATGACCGCGCTGGCCGCCACGGCGTGGGAGCCTTCGCCCACGGCGCCGTTCCGCTACAGCGATACCGGCTTCATCGTGCTGGGCGAGCTCGTGCGCCGGGTCAGCGGCAAGCCGCTCGACCGTTTTGCGCGCGAGCGCATCTTCCAGCCGCTCGGCATGCGCGATACCACCTTCGATCCGGCCGCGGCTTGGCGCGCGCGCATCGCGCCCACCGAGCAGGTCAACGGCACCATGCTCCGCGGCGTCGTCCATGATCCGAACGCCCGCCTGCTCAAGGGGGTGGCCGGGCACGCGGGCGCCTTCTCGACGGTGGACGACCTCGGCCGCTTCTGCCGCATGCTCCTCAACGGCGGCACCCTCGCGGGGCGACACGTGCTCTCCGCGGCATCCGTCCAGGCCATGTTCGCGCCCACCATCGCCGGTGAGGCCACCCGTGCCCTCGGCTGGGATATGGCCTCGGGCTTCTCGCGTCCCCTCGGCTCGTTCTTTCCCACGGGTTCCGTGGGCCATACCGGATTTACGGGCACCTCCATCTGGATGGATCCCCCGAGCAAGACCTACGTGATCATCCTCTCGAACCGGGTGCACCCCATCGGCAAGGGCTCGGCCATCGAGCTCCGTCGTCGTGTCCACGCCGTCGTGGGCGCCAAGCTCTTCGTGCCGGACGGGGAGCCCGTGACCACGGCCGTGGACGCGCCGGTACTCGGTCAGGCGGCCACGGGAGAGGCCCCGAGCGGACGCACGCGCACGGGACTCGATCGGCTCGTGGCCGCGGGCTGGGCGCCGCTGGCCGGCAGGTCCGTGGGGCTCGCCACCAATCAGACCGGCGTGGATGCGCAGGGGCGGCGCGGCGTGGACTTGATGGCGGCCGCCGGCGTCTTCAAGCTGCGCGCGCTCTTTTCCCCCGAGCACGGCCTGGACGGCACGCTGGATGTCACGGTGCCCAATAGCGTGCACGTGACCACGGGGCTGACCGTGTGGAGCCTCTACGGCAGTGACCGCCGTCCCACGCCGGCCATGCTCAGGGATCTCGACGTCATCGTGTTCGACATCCAGGACGTGGGCGTGCGCTTCTACACGTATTTGACGACGCTGGTCTACATCATGGAGGAAGCGGCGCGCAGGGGCGTCGAGGTCATGGTGCTCGATCGGCCCAATCCCTTGACGGGGCGGATCGTGGAAGGCCCGGTGATGGACGCCGACCTTCGCTCGTTCACGGCCCCCCATACCATCCCCGTACGCACGGGGATGACCATGGGTGAGTTCGCAAGGATGGTGGCGGCGGAGCGCAAGATCCCCGTCAAGCTCACGGTGGTGGAGATGGAAGGCTGGGAGCGCTCCATGTGGTTCGACCAGACGGGGCTGCCGTGGGTCAATCCCTCGCCCAACATCCGCTCTCCGCTCGAGGCGCTCCTCTACTCGGGCGTGGGGCTGCTCGAGGCGACGAATCTTTCGGTGGGGCGGGGCACGGACACGCCCTTCGAGGTCGTGGGAGCGCCCTGGATCACCAATCCCGCCGGCCTCGCGGACGCGCTCAATTCGCTGGGGCTGGCCGGGGTGCTCTTCCAGCCGGTGAATTTCCAGCCCACCGCGAGTGTCTATGCCGGGCAGATGGTGGGCGGGGTGCGCCTCGTCGTGACGGACCGCGAGGCCATCCGGCCCGTATCCGTGGGCCTGGCCCTGGGTCGGATGCTCCTCGATCGCTATCCGGCCCAGTTCCGACCGGCCGCCATCCAGAACCTTCTCGTGAACCGTTCGACCATGTGGAGCTTCCTGCGGGGAGATTCCCTGACGCGCTTGCAGAAGTGGGCGGAAGCGGACCGGGCCAGCTTTCTCCAGCGGCGCGCGTCATATCTCATCTACAAGTAATTCCCTCTGTGGCGACTAGGGACGCTCCGCGACCTTGACCGCATCTGATCGCCTCACCTTGTCCCCACTGCCCTTGGGGACGGTGATGAGCGCCGGGTTGCCGTCGCTCACATAGCGCTCCTGAGGATTCCGATCGAAGTAGGAGAGCCAGCGCGCCAGCTCGCTCTCCACGGCCTGGATGCGTGGCAGGTGATAGGGATCGAAGGTCCGCGCGAAAGGCGACGGCGCTGCGCCCCCCGCCACCATGAGGATGGCATCGTGGCGGTAGCTGTTCTGTCCGTCCGCCCCCTCGATCGTCCAGCGAAGGTCCGTCGGGTAGGAGCCCATGGGCAAGGCGAGCGTCCGGATGCGATAGGAGGGGACGTGCCGCTGGATCCACTCCTGGGCCGTGGCGATCTGCTGACGCACCACGCGCTCGGGATACTTGGCGAGATTGGCGTGCCAGAGCGTGTGATTGCCGATCTCGTAGCCTCGGCTGGCCAGGTACTGGAGCTTGCGCGTGGCCAGCTCCTTCTGGTTGAAGAGACGGTTGGGCGGATCGGCGCCGGGGAGCACGAAGAAGGTCGCCGCGTGGCCGAACTCCGGGTGTCGTCGCTCGAAGGCCTCGAGGATCCCCACCGCGCAATCCGGATCCACGATCCACTCTCCGTTCTTCTCGATGAGCTTGAACTGTCCCGGAGAGGAATCATCGAAGGTGAGGATGACGGGCGTCGTGCCTCGGGGGAGCGCGATCTTGCGATCGAGGAAGGCGTTCAGCGCCACCAGCCGGTAGCCGCGCTCCCAGAGGCGCTCGAGGTCGCGACGGAAATTGTCCGGCGTGCGGGTCCAGCGCTCCTCGGGCTGGTCGATCTTGTGGTACTCGAGGATCATCACGCGCCCGAGCTCGTTCGGCGGGAGCTCTCCGGCCGCGACGACGGCCGGCCACGTCAGGGCACAGGCGAGCAGGCAGGCGCGGAGAGAGCGGGTCACGGGCTGGGTGTGGCCCTCGCGGTCGAGGTCGCCTTGGGCGGCAGGGCCGAGCCCGTGTAGTCGTTCTTCGGATTCCAGAGCATGTAGCCGACGGCCCCGCCGTCCTTGGCCCCGCGGAGCTGGGCCTTGATCTCGGCGACACCGAAGATGCGCTTGTCGAAGGCGTAGTCCTTGAAGTCCTGCAGCCACGGCCGCACCACGGTCGGGGCGGGCGCGGCGCGCTTGCGCGTCAGCCGCACGCTCTCCTTGACGATCTCGTACGGCTGGGCGACCGGGTTGCGCACGCCCGGGATCCCGCGGTGATAGCCCGAGGGATAGACCATGGGGCAGATATAGTCGAGGTGCGCGGCCAGCTCCTCGACCCGCTGGCCGATATCGGTGTCGTTCTCGTTGAACGCGGTATAGCCGAAGACGTCAGCGGCGACGAAGACGCCGAGGGGCGCCAGCTCGCGGCGGGCCCGGGCCAGAAATGCCGCGATGGCGGGCAGCCGCGTCTGCGAATTGTTCGCCTGCGAGTACTTGGCCGCCGAGAGCTTGCCATCGGTGGGAAAGCGGACGTAGTCGAACTGCACCTCGTCGAAGCCCTTGGCGGCCGCTTCCTTGGCCACGGCGATGGCGTAGTCCCACACCTCTTCGCGGAAGGGATCCACCCAGGCGAGCTTCTCGTTATCGATCCAGGGCTTGCCCGTTCGCGTGTCGATGATGGCCAGGTCGGGACGGTGCTGGGCGAGGATGTTGTCCTTGAAGGTGACGATCCGGGCGATGGTGTAGATGCCGCGCGACTTGAGCCCAGCGATCATGCCGTCGAAGTCCTTGATGATGACGGGGCCCTGCGCCCCCGCCTCCAGGGCCAGGGGCACCTCGGTGCGGTACGGGATGAGGCCCCGATCGCCCTTGATGTCGATGACGACGGCGTTGAGCTCGGTGCGCGCCACCAGCTCGAGGACCCGCTCGCGGATGACCTTGTCCCCGATCCCGTAGTACGTCAGATAAGCCGCGCGCACGACCTTGGGGGCGAGCGTGACCGTCATTTCTCCCTCGCCCGCCGGAAGCCGACGGGCCGCGTAGCCCGGTGTCTTGATGATCACGGCGGAGCCCGGCTTGATTGGCTCGGTCGCGAAGCGTCCTTCCTCGTCGGTGAGAGTCTCGGTGCCCGCTGCCCAGACGGAGACGCCCCGCAGCGGAATGCCCGTCTCCCCGTCGCGCACCCGACCTTGCACTCGGCGCGCGGGGGCTTCGGGCGTTGGCGCGGGGCGGAGCTTCGCGGGCTGCACCGGCGCGTCAGACGCGGGCCGCGACATCGACTCCGTGGGCTGGGTGGTCCCGGCGGCGACCTGGCGATGGAGGAGCGGGGAGGGGGAGAGAAGGACCCAGCCCGCGGCCGCGACGGCGGCGAGCGTCCCCGTGACGAGCGCTCCGTAGAGGAGGGGACGCCGTCTGCGCTCGAGGGGCACCGGAGTGGGATCCATTTCCTATCTCCGAATCTAAGGGGCGAAGGCGATCAGCTCAAAGCTTTTTCTGTCTGGCGCGCTACAATGCCCGCCATGACCTCTCGACCTGGTTACATCTGTGACGCGGCGGTGCAGCGCTCATTCATGGTTAACGGCATCTCCCTTCATGCTCTGGAGTGGGGCCAGCCTGGCCGGCCCGCCCTCTGCTTCCTCCACGGCGGCTCCGCCCACGCTCACTGGTTCGACGCCGTCGTCCCGGCCTTCGTTGACAGGTTTCACGTCATCTCCCTCGACCAGCGGGGACACGGGGAGAGTGGCTGGGCTCCCGACGGCAAGTACGGGACCGAGCAGTTCGCCTCGGATCTGCGGGAAGTGATGGATGCCATGAGGTGGGGGCGCGTGGTCGTGGTCGGCCACTCCATGGGCGGCCACAACGCCATGGGCTTCTCCGCGTGGTATCCGGACCGCGTGCGGGGGCTATGCGTAGTGGACAGTCGGCCCTCGCTGCCCGCGGAGCGCCTCGAGGCCATGCACCGGCGAGGACATCGCGGCCCGCGCCGGCACGAGACGCTGGCCGCCGCCCTCGCGAGCTTCAGGCTCCTGCCCTCCGAGACGACCGCCGCGCCTGAGCTCCTGGCGCATCTGGGCCGCCAGGGCATCGCCGAGCGCGATGGGCGATTCCTTTACCGGTTCGATCCCAACGCCAATGGCGCGAGGCGTCCCGTGGATGGCTGGGCCCTACTGCCCAGAATCCAGGCGCCCACCCTGCTCGTGCGCGGTGGGCTCTCGCCCATCATGCCGGCCGAGATGGCCGACCGGATGGTCACGGCCATCCCGAACGCCAAGCTGGTGACCATTCCCGGCGCCTATCATCACCTGGTGCTCGACGCCCCCGAGGCCTTCACCCGCCTCCTCGACGACTTCCTGCGGGGGTTGCCTGATTGACTCGGGAGGTGGACTAGACTTTCTCGAGGCGGACGGCGCAGACCTTGTATTCGGGGATCTTCGACGAGGGGTCGTGAGCGGAGTTGGTCAGGAAGTTCGCGGCGGAATCGGACAGCTTGACGAACGGGACGAAGATGGCGCCGGGCCGCACCGCCTCCGTGACGTGCGCGAAGCCCTGGAGCTCGCCACGACGGGAGACCACACGGAGCGCCCCACCTTCGCCCATGCCCATCCGGCGGGCGTCCGCCGGATTGATCGCGATCTCCAGGCGCGGCGCCAGCTCGAGGAGCCCCTGCACCCGCCGCGTCAGCGTGCCGCCGTGCCAGTGATAGAGGAGCCGGCCCGTGTTCAGCACGAACGGGAACTCTGGATCGGGGAGCTCGGCCGCCGTCGCTCCCTGGCTCACCGGGACGAACCGGGCGCGACCGGTCGGGAAATCCTCCGCGTAGAGAAAGCGTGTCCCGGGATGATCCGGAGTAGGGCACGGCCACTGGATCCCCCCTGACTCGAGCCGGGGATAGCTGAGGCCGGCGATGGCCGGCCAGAGCCGCGCCATCTCGTCGAAGATCTCCGAGGGATGGGCGAAGTCGAAGCCCGTGACCGGGACACCAAGCCTTCTCGCCACCCGCTTGGCAAGCTCGCAGCTGATCCACCAGTCAGGTCGTGCCTGCCCTGGCGCGTCGATGGCCTTGCGCACCCGCTGCACCCGTCGCTCGGAATTGGTGAAGGTGCCCTCCTTCTCGGCGAAGGCCGCGGCGGGCAGGAAGACGTGGGCGAGCTCGGCCGTCTCGTGCATGAACAGATCCTGGACCACCAGGCAGTCGAGCTGGCGCAGGGCCTTGTCGGTGTGGTGGAGATCGGGCTCGGCCAGCATGGGGTTCTCCCCCACCACGTACATGGCGCGGATGGTGCCGTCGAGGCAGCCTTCGGTCATCTCGGTGACGACGAGCCCGGTCTTGCCCGGCGGCCGGACGCCCCACACGCGCTCGAAGCGCGAGAGGCTCGCCGGCGAGTAGTCGGCATAGCCCGGCAGATTGGTGGGGACGGCGCCCGCGTCGCCGCAGCCCTGGACATTGTTCTGGCCACGCAGCGGCGAGATGCCGGAGCCCGCGAAGCCCATCTGACCGGCGGCCAGCGCGAGATTGAGCAGCGCGTGCGCATTGGCCGTCCCGTTCGTGTGCTGGGTGATGCCCATGCCCCAGATCAGGCACGAGCCCGAGAACGCCGGTCGCGCGTACCAGCGCGCCGCCCGCGCGATATCCTCTCGCGCCACGCCGGTGATCTCTTCGGCGTGCTCGAGCGTGTAGGGGGCGAGGGAGGCGGCCCAGGCCTCGAACCCTTCGGTGCGCGAGCGGATGAAGTCGAGCCGGGCCAGCCCCTCGTCGAGGATGAGCTTGGCCATGGCGTTGAAGAGGGCCACGTCCGTGCCGGGGCGTTCCTGGAGCCAGAGATCGGCCTGGTCGCACAGCTCGATCCGCTTGGGATTGATCACGATGAGCCGCGCGCCCCGGCTGACGGCCTTGCGGAGCCGGATGGCGATGACGGGGTGGTTGGCCGAGGCGTCGGCGCCCACCACCATGAGACAGCCCGCCTCCTCGTAGTCCTGATAGGAGTTGGACGTGGCGCCGGAGCCCATGGAGGTCAGCATGGCCTCGACGGAAGGGGAGTGGCAGAGCCGCGTGCAGTGGTCGACGTTGTTGGTGCCCATCATCACTCGCGCGAGCTTCTGGATGATGTAGCCGTCCTCGTTGGTGGCCTTGGCCGAGGCGAAGGCCCCGAAGCGCCCGTGATTGCGGGCCAGGCCATCGGCGGCGGCCTCGAGGGCTTCGTCCCAGCTGACCTCGCGCCACGAGCCGTCACGCTTGACCATGGGCACGGTGATGCGGTCGCGCGAGTGGACGAAGCCCGTGCCGAAGCGGCCCTTCACGCACAGGGTGCCGAGGCTCGAGTGGTTCTCGGGCACGTCGTCGGCCATCACGGCCAGCCGGCCGTCTTCGCGCACCTTGAGCCGTATCCCGCACCCGACGCCGCAATAGGGGCACGTGGTCTCGATCTCGCGCGTGATGGGCACGGGGATTTCCTTGGGGCGAAGCGCTCCTGTGGGGCAGGTCGCCACGCACTGGCCGCACGACGTGCAGATGGAGGATGACATGAGGCCGTCCGCCGCCACGCCCACTCGCGCGTCGTGTCCGCGACCCACGAGCGAGATGGCGCCGATGTGCTGAACATCGGCACAGGCGGTGGTGCAGCGGCCGCAGAGGATGCAGGCCTCGCGATCCAGCACGAAGAAGCTCTTGGAGTCGTCAACAGCGAATCGATGATGCGGAGCCGCGCTCGGCCGGGCCACGGCGTGACGTGAGGCGGCCTCGCCGAGCTGGCCGAAGCCGTCCCGGTCTCGGCTCGGTGTCAGCATGGACCAGGTCAGATCGAGAACGGCGCGCCGCGTCTTGACGGCCTCGGGGTGCTGGGTGTCCACGATCATTCCGTCGCGCGCGGGGAGATGGCAGGCGGCGGGCAGGCCACGCTGGCCTTCGATGTGGACGAGGCAGGTGCGGCAGGCGCCCAGGGGCGGCCGATCCGGATCCTTGCAGAGCTGGGGCAAAGCGAGTCCCAGGCGATTCACGGCGTCCAGCACCGTGGCGCCCGTGGGAACTTCGATCGGCGTGCCGTCGATAGTGAGGCGGAGGCTCATGGGGATCCCATCAATCCCGAGTGCGCACTATCATACCGCGCGCGAGGCGCGCTCCCCGGAGGACGCGGATAGCCGGAGAAGGTCCTCGACTTCCGCCCGCCGGTAGAGCCGCTGGCGCTTGATGCCCTGACGATAGCTCTTGAGGTACCCGCGGCTGACATAGGCGTAGAGGGTCTCGCGCTTGATCCCCAGCAGGGACGCCGCCTCTTCGCCCGTCAGGTACTGCTCGCCGTCCAGATCGACCATGACGCCGCCCATCGTAGCAGGCTCGAATCGTCTCCATACTAGTATTGTCCGGTTGAATCAATATAAATCAAGTATAATGCAGTCCAGGCAACCATATGGTTCCTCGACCACAAAGAGCAAGGAGGCCGGACATGGACGCGACCTGGAAGGCGGGACTCGAGGATGTGATCGCCGCGCGCTCGGCCATATGCCGCGTGGACGGGGAAGCGGGCCGGCTCTACTATCGCGGGTACGAGATCGGCGATCTCGCCGCCGGAGTGAGCTTCGACGATGTCACGCATCTTCTCTGGTTCGGCGAGCTGCCCACCGCCTCGCAGCAGGCGGAATTCGCGGCCGGGCTCGAGCAGGCTCGCGGGCTCGGCCCTGACATCGTGGCACTCCTTCGATCGCTGCCCCCCACGTGCCACCCGCTCGATGCCCTCCGCACGGCCGTTTCCCTGGCCGCCGCGCGGGATCCGGACGTCGGCTCGAGCGAGCCGGACGCCAACCTCCGGAAGGCGCGGCGCCTCATGGTGCTGATACCCGAGACCGTGGCGGCCTGGCAGCGCATCCGGACGAAGCGTGAGCCCGTGCCTTCCCGGCGAGGCGGCTCACACGCGGCCTACTTCTACTACCTGCTGGAAGGGCGGGAGCCGTCGCCCGAGCTCGCGCGAGTCCTCGACGTCGTCCTGACGCTCCACGCGGACCACGAGTTCAACGCCTCCACCTTCGCCGCCCGCGTCGCGGTGGCGACCTTGGCCGATCTCCACGCCGCGATCGTCTCGGCCATCGCCACCCTCAAGGGGCCTCGCCACGGCGGGGCCAACGAGGACGTTCTGTCCATGCTGCTCGAGATCGAGGACCCGGCCCGGGCGGAAGCCTTCGTCGAGAGTCGCCTGGGCGCTCGGTCCGGACTGTCCAAGCACGAGCGGGCCAATCCCAAGGCGCGCATGCCCGGCTTCGGCCACCGCGTGTACAAGGTGGACGACGCTCGCGCCCGTGTCCTGCGGGGCATGGCCAAGAGCATGGCAGAGGCGACGGGGCGAGAGCGCCTCTTCGAGGTCGCGGAGCGTCTCTACGACGCCATGCGGGCGCGGACCACGCTGCCCGTCAACGTGGATTTCTTCTCGGCCGTGGTCTACGACGCCCTCGGCATCCCGCCCGATCTCTGCACGTCCATCTTCGCCGTGGGACGCGTGGCGGGCTGGTGCGCGCATGCGCTGGAGCAGTACGCGGACAACCGGCTCATCCGACCCCGCGCCGACTACACCGGCCTGGCCCCTCGCCCACTCAACGTCGCCGCGCGCGTCTAATCGGGACTATCCGGGAGACAACGCCACCCTCACCCAACCCTCTCCCTCTCCGAGGGAGAGGGATTCATTTTGATCCCTCGCCCCCGAAGGGGGAGAGGGTAGGGTGAGGGGGACTACGCCAGCTCGGGATAGTCGCGGAGTGCCGCCATGAGGGACAGGGGAGCGGCCTGACCGAGGCCGCACAGGGAGGCCACGCGCACGACCTCGGAAAGCCCGGCGATGGCGGCGTGATCGAGCGCGCCCGGCCCGTCCAGCATGTCGCGAAGCCGGGCCGTGCCCTCGCGGCAGGGGGTGCACTTGCCGCAGGATTCGCGCGTGTTGAAGTCGAGCAGGGTGCGAATCACGTCGCGGATGGAGACGGTGTCGTCGAGCGCGACCAGTCCTCCCGTGCCGGGATTGACGCGCCCGCCGGGCAGAAGCGGCTCGTCGAGATCGCGCGGCGGCACGATGGTGCCCGAGGGGCCGCCCACCACCACGCCCCGTAGGGCGCGCCCGCCGGGCACGCCGCCGCCGAGGCGCTCCACGAGGTCGCGGAGCGTGCTGCCCATCTCGACCTCGACCACGCCTGGTCGCGCGACGTGACCCGAGAGGCCGAAGCACTTCGTGCCGTGGCCTCGACCGAGGCCGGCCCACCACTTCTCGCCGCGGGCCGCGATGAGGGGCACGGCGAAGAGCGTCTCCACGTTGTTGATGACGGTGGGCTTGCCGAAGAGGCCCGCCTCGGTGGGAAAGGGCGGCTTGGGCCGGGGCATGGCGCGGCGGCCCTCGAGCGATTCCATGAGCGCGGTCTCTTCGCCGAGAACGAAACCGCCGGCCCCGCGCCGTATCTCCACCTCGACCGAGAAGTCACTCGCGAGTACGCGCTCGCCGAGGAGCCCCCAGGCCCGCGCAGACTCGACGGCGTCCTTCATGCGCTCCGCGGAGAGGTAGGCTTCCCCGTGGATATAGAGAATGATCCGGCCGGCTCCCGATGCGTAGGCCGCGAGCAGCGCCCCTTCGAGGAGCCGGTGAGGATCGCCTTCCATGAGGTGGCGGTCCTTGAAGATGCCGGGTTCTCCCTCTTCGGCGTTGACGATGAGGTATTTTGGCGACCCGGCAGCCTGGCGCGCCCCTTCCCACTTGGTCGCGGCCGCGAAGTACGCGCCCCCGCGGCCGCGGAGTCCCGCCGCCTTCACGGTCTGGGTGATGTGCTCGGGGCTCCGTCCGGCGAGCGCCTCGGCCAGCGCGGCGTAGGAGCCGCGGCGTACCGCATCGGCGATGTCATGGGGGTTCACGGCGCCGCAGCGCGAGGTCAGCTCGCGTCGCTGGCGAAGGAGGAAGTCGGTGACGTCGGGATCAGGCTCGACGCGCTTGGCCAGGGCGGCGTCGAGGAGGGCGGGAATCCGGTCAGCGGTGGCGTGGGGCAGGAGCTGCGTGGCCCCGTCTGGATGGATGACGGTCAGCATGGGCGCGGCCCAGCAGAGCCCCGAACATCCCGCGGGGGAGACTGCCGCCTGCAGTCCACGTCGATCCACTTCGTCCTTCAGCGCGTGCAGGGTTTCTCCCGCGCCCACGGAGAGGCTGCACGAGCCCACGGCAACGATGAAAGTCAGACTGCGATGGGCGAGGCTCTGGGCCTGGCCAAGCAGCTCGAAATACGACGAGCCCTCCGCCGTCCGTGGGCCATCGATCGTGGGGAATCTGAGTTCAGGAGCGGAGGCGTTCAACACCTGCTCCAGATCCCGGATACCGACGCGCCCGCGAGGCTGGTGGTCGACCTCGATGACCGGGGCCATCGAGCAGTTGAACGCGCAGTCGAATGGCTCGAGGGTTGTCGAGCCGTCCGTGGTCGTCCCCGGTGCGCTCACTCCAAGTCGCCGCTCGAGCTCCGCGAGGCATTCCAGCCCGCCGCTGATCCGGCATGACACGCCCGTGCAGACCCGTACGACACGCTTTCCCGGCTCGCTCAGCCGGAACTCCGGATAGTGCGTGGCGACCCCGTAGACTTCGCTCGCCGGGACGCGAAGATGCGCGGCCACGGCGGCGAGGGCATGGGAGGGAATCCAGCCGAGATCGTGCTGGACCGTGTGAAGCCCAGGGAGGAGCCAGGTCCGCTCTCTCGGCAAGGCGTCCAGCGCCGTGCGCCAGTCGCTCACGGGGGCGCAATCACCTCGCAGATGGAACGGGGTCGGCGAGGCGCGCCTCGGCAAAACCCTTCTTGCGGAGCAGGCAGGAGTCGCAGAGCCCGCAGGCGCGGCCATCGGGCTCGGGCACATAGCACGACCACGTCAGCGAGAGGTCGACGTTCAGCTCGTAGGCCCGCGCGACGATCTGGGCCTTGCTGAGCTCGATGAGCGGGGTGTGGACGCGGAAGCGGCTCTTGCCCTCGACGCCGGCCTGGGTCGCCAGATTGGCCAGCTTCTCGAACGCCTCCGTGAACTCCGGCCGGCAGTCGGGATAGCCGGAGTAATCGAGCGCATTGACGCCGATGAAGACATCCTGGGCGCCCAGCACTTCCGCCCAGGCGAGGGCATGAGAGAGGAAGATCGTGTTCCGCGCCGGCACATAGGTCACGGGAATGCCCGTGCTCATGGCCTCCTCACTCCGGCCCTTGGGCACGTCGATATCCGCCGTGAGGGCCGAGCCGCCAATGGCGCGGAGATCGAGACGTAGCGTCAAGTGCTGGACCGCGCCCAGCGCGGCCGCCACCTTCTTCGCCGACTCGAGCTCGCACACATGGCGCTGGCCATAGTCGAACGAGAGCGCGTGGCATTCGTAGCCCTCGGCGCCCGCGATGGCGAGCGTGGTCGCCGAGTCGAGCCCACCCGAGAGGAGGACGACGGCCCTCGTCGCCATCAGACGCCTCGCCTGGCGCCCCAGAGGAGCACGTGCAGGCGCGGGGAGAAGCCGAAGCCGTGGCGCTTGCACGCCTCGACCACCCCCGGGGAGCGCTCGAGGAGATCCTCGCGGCGCACGGCCTCGGGCTGGAGGAGGATGCGCGCCCGTGGCAGGGCGAAGCGCTCGGCCAGCTTCAGGACCTCGGCGACATCAGCATCGTCCGTGACCACGAACTTCCACCAGGCGTCCTGGGCGAGAAAGCCGCGTATGGACGCGGGCTGGATGCGTCGGGATTCGGCGACGCCGGAGCCGGCGAGCTTGACCGAGACATTCCACTGGACGGCGCGGCCGACGCGAGGCGGAGGCAGGATGCCGGAGGTCTCGACCTCTATGGCAAACCCGCGCTCACCGAGGCTGCGCAGCAGGGGAACGAAGAGTGATGATTCCAGCGGCTCCCCTCCGGTGACCACGGCGCGCCGGCACGGGAAAGCCGCGGCCTCGTCCACGAGCGCGTCCAGATCCACGGCGCGTCCGGCTTCGGGGTCCCACGAGTACTTGGTGTCGCACCAGGCGCATCCGACCGAGCAGCCCTGGAGGCGCACGAAGACCGCCGGCATCCCGGCCGTCGCGCCTTCGCCCTGGATGGAGTAGAAGACCTCGGCGACGCGCCCGGCCGGCGCCCGGCTGCTCACGTGAGCGGCCGCGAGATCGCGCTGCCGCAGCTGGGCGTCTCGCGAATGGCGACACGCTCGAGCGTGATGCCCGCGGGCAGCTCGCGCTCGAGCCGCGTCCAGGCCTCGCGCGTGAGCACCTCGGCCGTGGGCGGGCCCTCGAGAAAGACGACCCGCTCCGGGGCCTGGTGCTGGACCGCGCGGATGGCAGGGCCCAGCGGATCGTCGGCGGCGAGCAGGGTGGCGTGGTCCCACAGATCGAGCACGGCCTTCTTTACGACATCACGCAGATCATCGAAGTCCATGACCATTCCGAGCGGATTGAGACTGGGGGCGCTGACGGTGACCTCGAGGTTGTACGTGTGGCCGTGGAGCCAGGCGCACTTGCCCGGGTGC
>QHSC01000310.1 GCA_003220345.1 Candidatus Rokuibacteriota bacterium
TCGCACTTCGAGAAGGGCACTCTGGAGCTCCCGAAGCTCGAGGGAACCGCACATCGATCCCGGTCCTGGCATGCGACCGAGGTGAGCTTCGAGGAGAGCCCTGCGGGCTCGAACCTGGATTGGCATCGTGCCCCGGTTCGCCAGTACGTGATCACCCTCAGTGGGACATTGGAGTTCGAGACGCGGCTCGGCGAGAGGTGCACGCTCGCTCCAGGCACCGTCCTGCTCGCCGAGGAGAGCAAAGACGGTGGTGGGCACAAGTGGCGCCTCACGGATGATCAGCCGTGGCGCCGCGCCTACGTCATCCTCGAGTAGCCGCAGGCATCGTGCCTCAACGACGTAGGCGCATCGTTGATCGCGCGTTTGCTCTCGCGCTCGCGATCAAAGGGATCGACGGGGCGCTCGAGCTGATCGGCGGCCTGGTCCTCTTCGTCGTGCCGCCCTCGGCGATCACCCTCGTCTTCCGGTCGCTCACCCAACACGAGCTGAGCGAAGATCCGCACGACTTCATCGCGATCCACGTTCGGGCGGCCGCCGAGCAGCTCGCCGGGTCGGCCTCGGTCCGCGGGTTCGGCGTCCTCTATCTGATCGGCCACGGTGTCATCAAGCTCGTGCTCGTCGGCGCGATGTTCCGCAGGATCCGGCCGGCGTACCCGGTGGCGATCGTCTTCCTCGGCTCGTTCATTCTGTACGAGTTGTACCGTTCTGTCCTCGGCCACTCGATTGCCCTGCTCCTATTCGCCGCACTCGACACGGGTATCACGACGATGGTGGTCAGGGAGTACCTCGAGCTGCGCCGCGACTAGGGCGTGACCCGAGACGTCCGTGCACGGGAGCGGAGACGGCGCTCCCGCCTCCCCGCACCGCCGTCTCGGGTCACGCTCCTGCCGACCCGGTGCCACGGCCACGCGATGTGGAAGGGCCCGAGTCATACGGGGTGTCAGAGGAGGTAGCGCCGCAGCTGGTGGGCCGGCGTCAGGTAGCGGCGGACTGCCAGCCGGACGAAGAGCAGCGAGGCGACCGAGGTGGCGACGGCGAGCATGAACACCACCACGATCTGATACTCGATGGCGACGAGCGGGGAGGCGCCCGCCAGGATCTGACCCGTCATCATCCCCGGGAGCTGGACGAGCCCGACCGTCATCATGCCGCTCACCGTCGGGATCATCGCCGCCCGGACGGCCGAGCGCACCATCGGCTGCACCGCTTCGCTGCCGGGGAAGCCGAGGGCGAGCATGGCCTCCACCTCGTCCGTTCGGACGCGGAGGTCGGACTGCAGACGATCGCCCGCGAGCGCAGCGCTCGTCATCGCGTTGCCGAGGATCATCCCGGCGATCGGGATGACATACTGCGGCTCGTACCATGGGTGGACGCGGACGACGACGGCAATCACCCATCCCAGCGTCATCGCCGTCGAGACGACGATCGCCGTGGCCGCGATCTCGTACCGGCCGGGAATGGGCTTCTTCAGGCGAGAGACCGCCGCCTGGGTGGCAACCAGCGTCATCACGATCAGCACGAGCGCCACCCAGTACCACCGCCCAGCCGTGAAGACCGACGTTAGGATGAGGCCGACCAGATAGAGCTGCACGATCGTCCGGACGGTCCCCACGACGAGATCCCGCTCGAGACCGAGCGCCTGACGGGCCGAGATCACGATCACCACGCCGACGAGGACGGCGGCGAGACCGACCTGCCAGACCGAGAGATCGATGACGCCCGCAGTCGACATCATGGAGTGGCGCGAAACCTCTCGCCGGCAAGAAACGCGCGCAGGCGCCCGTCGGTAATGGTCGGCGCGACGCCATCGATGCACTCGTACGTCTCGGGCCGGCCCTTCACCAGATAGAGCAGGCAGCCGCCGAGCCGGCGGATCAACTCCGGCTGATGGGTGGCAGCGACGATCGTGAGCGCGCGTGACTGCCGGAGCCCGGAGATCGTGTCCACCACCACCGCCGCGTTCGGAGGGTCGAGCGCCGCTGTCGGCTCGTCGAGCAGCAGCGCTTCCGGATCTCCCAGCAGCGCACGGGAAATCGTCACCCGCTGTTTCTCGCCCCCGGACAGCGTCGCACCGTCCCGGTCGAG
>QHSC01000194.1 GCA_003220345.1 Candidatus Rokuibacteriota bacterium
CATAGGCCACCACCTGGCCGGGGGTGATATTGCGCTCGACGATGATCCCTCCGCGCGGAGCCGTCACCGTGATGGCGGTGGAGGCGTCCGCGCGAGCCGCGATGTCCTTGAGCTGCTCCGGCTTCACGCCGAGTGTTCTCAGGCGCGAGGCCGCCCGCTCTCGCTCGGCCATCGCCTTGTTGTAGTCGTTCTCCGCCTCGCGCAGATCCTTCTCGGCAGTGGCCTTGATCTCGAAGAGCTCGCGGGCGAGCTTGATCGCCTTCTCGGACCGCTGGAGATCCGAGAGGGCCTTGGCATAGTCGCTCTTGGCCTGGCCGAGATCGGGGCTGTCGAGGACAAAGAGGCGGTGCCCAGGCTCCACGGCCTCTCCCGGGCGCGCGAGAACCTCGAGCACCCGACCCGTGACCGGAGCATTGACGCGCACGAGCTGCTCCTCATTGAATTGGACCTTGCCCGTCGTCTCGAGGACGGCGGTGCGCGTGCGGGGCTCCGCCTGGACGATTCGGACGGGACTCTGGGTGGTGGTGGCCGGACCCGGGGAGGTGGGGGTTTGCGCGGACTTGGCATCCTTGCACCCGGCCGCCAGGGCGCCCACCAGGACCATGATGAGGACGATGCGCATCTTACTGCCCCAGGGGTGCGCCCACGGCGGCTTCGAGAAGGTAGATGGCCGTCTGGTAGTTGCCGAGCGCCTGCAGGTACTGGAGCGCGGTCTCGCGATAGGTGCGCTGGGCGTCGAGGTAGTCCAGCAGGCTCACCCCGCCGCGCCGGTAGGCGAATTCGACCGTCTCTCGCGCCTGCTTCGCCTTGGGCAGATACGTGTCTCGCAGCACCTCGACCTTGCCCCGCTCGGTGTCGACGGCGGCCAGGGCCATGTCCACCTCGGACAGGGCCCGGATCACCACGGCATCGCGCACGGCGTCCACCCGGAGGGCGTCGGCCCGGGTCCGCGCGATCTCGCCCTGGTTGCGGTCGAAGATACGGAGGGGCAGTCCGAACCCGAAGCCGATGGTGTTGTCCGGCCCGATACGCTGGTACTCGACCTGGGGCGTGACGTCCCACCAGGCGTTGGCCTTGGCGAGGTTGATGTCGGCCTTGGCCTTGTTGCGCGCCGCCTCGGCCGCCCGGATGTCCGGGCGCGTGTCGAGGGCCCGGCGGTAGAGCTCGGACTGTGTGTAGGAGGATTGCCGGAGCTCGAGAGAACCGGCGGCGTCGAAGTCATCGGTCACCTTGTCGGCGCCGATCAGGCTCCGCAGGCCGATCTTTGCTGCTCGCAGCGCCTGACGGGCATCGGCGGCGTCGCGCTCGAAAGCGAAGCGCTGCACCTGGATCCTCAAGAGCTCCAGGCCGGAGAGATCGCCCTTCTCGGCCCGGAGGCGCTGGATCTTCTCGAGCTCGTCGAGGGCCGACAGATTCTGCTCTGACAGGGCCAGCGCGTCCTTGGCCACGAGGATGTCCGTGAAGGTCTTCTTGACCTGGAAATCGATCTGCCGTCGCAGGTCGGCCAGCTCGTGGGTGGTGACCTTGGTCTGGGCGGTGGCGCTGTCGATGCGGCGCTGGCGCTTGCCGCCCAGCTCGATGGGCTGGCCGATGTTGATGGTGTACTGGGTCTGGGATGCGGAGGAGGCTCCGCCGAACTGCTCAGCGAGGAAGTTGGCGGTCGGATTGGGCCTGAGCCCGGCCGTGATCTCGCCGGCGCCCACGGCCTTGAGCTCGAACTCCTTGGCGCGCACGTTGGGATTGGTCTCGCTCGCCAGCCGCAGCGCCTGCTCCAGGGTGAGCGAGGACAAGCGCTCCTGCGCATGGACCGCTGCCCCGGCGCCGAGTAGCGCGAGACAGCAGACGGCGATGACTATCCTGAACATAAACGTTTCCCTCTATCCGACGTGATTGATCCGGTGAAGACGGCGAAGCGGTCAGGCGGACGGAGCGGAGTCTGCGAGCGAGGCGCGGGGCAGGGCGAGACGAGGGCCACGCCGGCCGCGGGGGCCGGGCTGGGCCGGAGCATGCGCGGGCGCCCTGATCTGTCGGAGGCCGCTGGCCTCGAGCACCAGGACGACGACCGAGAGGAGCATCCAGAGCTGCGCCGGACCGGAGAGCAGGGCGCGCTTTATCTCGTGCGCGGGCTCGGCGAGCTTGATCGGCGTGGTCGTCGTCGGCGGCGTGGGGAAGTCCGAGCCGTCGACGTCGAGGACCTCGAAGAGGATGAAGGAGCACACGAGCCCGATGCAGACGACATAGGTCACCAGCCAGAGCGTAGCCACGAGCTTGACAGAGAGGGGACGCCGTCTCACGGGCAGAGCATCCCACCGGCTCCCTAGGGAAGTCAACCTCTTCAACGGCTGGCCGTGAGATTGCTCATCGAGTGAGCGTTTGGCGTAATGTGCGCGGCCGCTGAGCAGGGGCGAGACTCCTCGAGGTTCATAATCGCCCGATTTTGCAGGCACGCTCCATGGCATCGTCCTTGCTGCCTCCAGCTCGGCATGAAGACCAGACGCTGGAGAGTCCTGATCGTGGATGATCACGCCCCGTCCCGGGCGGCCGTGGCCGAGGCCGTCGGCGCCCAGGGGGGCACCGTCGTCGGCAACGGGAGCCGCGTCGAGGATGCCGTGCGGCTCGTCGACAAGCATCGCCCGGACGTCGTGCTGCTCGCCGTCGGCCTCCCCGATGGCGACGGGATAGAGGCCGCCCGCCGGGTGATGACGGCCTTGCCGTGTCCCATCGTGCTCCTCACGAGCCATACCGATCCCGACATCACGGCGGGCGCGGTGGAGGCCGGGGTGCTGGGCTTTCTGGTCAAGCCGCTCCGCCCCGAAGAGCTGGCCCCGGCTCTCGAGGTCGCCGTCTCGCGCTTCCGCGAGCTCGAGGCGGTACGGAAAGAGAACGAGGAGCTCAAGCGGAAGCTCGAGTCGCGCAAGCTGGTGGACAGGGCCAAGGGCATCCTGATGACGCGCATGGGACTGACCGAGCCCGAGGCCTTTCGTCGCATCCAGAAGACGGCCATGGATACGCGCAAGACCATGGCCGAGGTCGCGCAGGCCCTGCTCCTGACCAACACGATGGGGCCGCTCAGCACGACGCGATAGATCTGCCGAATTCTGAGGCACCAAAGGGCCGCTGCCTACCAACTAGGCATCGGCCCTTTGAATTTTCTCAGCCTGAGCCACGCAACTAATGGAAAAGGCTGAGGCTGTACACGGGCATGGGGCTTGCTCCCCCCAGGGCGGCGCGCCGAGACAGTGGGGTCTGAGGCCGAGCGCCGGTTCTGTCCCCAGATCACTGGCCCGACGGAGGGCCCACCACTCACCCCGAAGTCAGAAGGAGACGGGCATGCAAGGATTCTCGCGAAGGGACTTTCTGAAGGGGACAGCGGCGGCCGGTGTCGGCGCGGCGGCGGGGCTGGGCTTTCCCGCCGTGCTGCGGGCGCAGGGCGGCGGCACTGTCAAGGTCGGCGTGCTTCACTCGCTGTCCGGCACCATGGCCATCAGCGAGGTATCGCTCCGCGACGTGTGCATGATGGCGTTCGATGAGATCAACGCCAAGGGCGGGGTGATGGGGAAGAAGATCGAGCCCGTGGTGGTGGACCCCGCCTCCAACTGGGACCTCTTCGCGGAGAAGGCCAAGCAGCTCCTGCTCCAGGACAAGGTCTCCGTGGTCTTCGGCTGCTGGACGTCCGTGAGCCGCAAGTCCGTGCTGCCCGTGTTCGAGAACAACAACGGCCTGCTCTTCTATCCCGTGCAGTACGAAGGCGAGGAGTGCTCGAAGAACGTCTTCTACACGGGCGCCACGCCCAACCAGCAGCTCATCCCCGCCGCCGAGTACATGATGTCCAAGGAGGGCGGCGGCTACAAGAAGTTCTACCTGCTGGGCACCGACTACGTGTTCCCGCGCACGGCCAACAAGATCCTGCGCGCCTTCCTGGTCGCCAAGGGCGTGCCCGCGGACAACATCGCCGAGGAGTACACGCCCTTCAATCACCAGGACTACCAGACCATCGTCGGCAAGATCAAGCGCTTCGCCTCCGGAGGCAGCGCGGCCGTGCTCTCGACCATCAACGGCGACAGCAACGTGCCCTTCTACAAGGAGTTCGCCAACCAGGGCCTCCGCTCGGAGAACGCGCCCATCATGGCCTTTTCCGTGGCCGAGGACGAGCTGCGCGGCATGGACACCTCCGCCCTCGTCGGCCATCTCGCCGCCTGGAACTACTACCAGGTGGTGGACACGCCGCAGAACAAGAAGTTCGTGCAGGCCTTCAAGGCCTACGCCAAGAAGAACAACCTCCCGGGCGGCGACAAGCGCGTCACCGACGACCCGATGGAAGCCGCCTACTTCGGGGTCTACGTCTGGAAGCAGGCCGCGGAGAAGGCCAAGTCGTTCGAGGTGGACGCGGTCCGCAAGGCCGTTTACGGCCAGACGTTCCTGGCCCCGGGCGGGCAGATCAAGATGGACGAGGCCAACCACCACACCTACAAGCCGGTGCTCATCGGCGAGATCCTGAAGGACGGGCAGTTCAAGATCGTGTCGCGCTCGAAGGGCCTCGTCAGGGCCGAGCCGTGGAGCAAGTACACGAGCCCGGACAAGGGCTGCGACTGGGTCAAGGAAAAGGGCACGTACCAGAAGAAGGCCTAGCCACGCACGTGATCATCCGTCTGCTGTTGGCGCTCGCGCTGCTGTCGGGGCTCACCGCTCCGGCGGCAGCGCAGGGCGCTGCCCCGGCGCTGCCGCCGGAGATCGTCAAGGCCATCGCCGAGGTTGCCTCGAGCGACGCCGCCGTCCAGGAGGCGGCGGCCGGCGCCCTGGGCAAGACCGGCGACCGCAAGGTCCTCCCCCTCCTGGAAGCCCTCCGCGAAGGCAGCGTCTATGTCCGGTCGCTTCCCGGTGGCAAGAAAGAGACCGTCATCGTCGGCGACAAGGTCAACGAGGGCGACAAGACGCTGGTCCCGCTCTTCACCGCGTACGGCCGCGAGCCCGTCCTCGGTCCCGACGGCAAGCCGCTCCTCATGGAGCTCGGCAAGCTCGAGGAGGTCTCCACCGGACGAAGTCTCCGCATCGCGATCCGGCCCCTGATCGACGCGTTTTCCGGGCAATCGCAGCTCACCGATCCAGACTGGACGGTGCGCCAGGCTGCTGCCGTCAAGATGGGAAATGCGGGCGACGGGGGGGCGCTGCCCGCGCTCACGGAAGCCCTCGCCAAGGAGAGGGACCGCTGGGTGCGCTACGCGCTCCAGGAAGCCATCGCGCTCATCCAGCTCAAGTCCGGGTCCGAGGTCGAGCGCACGAGGGCCGCGGCCACCCTGGGCGCGCTGGGCAGCCAGGACGCCATCGATCGTCTCCGGGACGTGGCGAAGGACTCGGCCTCGTCGGATCAGCTTCGCTCGGCGGCCGGCGATGCCGTCAAGCGCATCGAGCGCTGGGCCCTCCTGACCCAGACCATGCAGATCCTCTTCCAGGGCCTGTCCCTCTCTTCCATCCTGCTCCTCATGGCGCTGGGGCTGGCCATCGTGTTCGGCCTCATGGGCGTGATCAACATGGCTCACGGCGAGCTCATGGCCCTAGGCGCCTACACGACGTACGTGACCCAGACCTGGTTCCAGGACCACGCCGCGGGGTCTCTCGAATACTATTTCCTCGTCTCGCTCCCCCTGGCGTTCCTGGTGGCCGGCGTGGCCGGTTTCGCGCTGGAGCGCGGCGTCATCCGCTTCCTCTACGGGCGACCGCTGGAGACGCTTCTCCTGACCTGGGGCGTGAGCCTGATGATCCAGCAGGGGCTCCGGCTCTGGTTCGGGGCCGCCAACGTGGACGTGCTCTCGCCCAAGTGGCTTTCCGGGGGCATTCCGGTCATGATTGGCGTCGTGCTGCCTTACAACCGCCTCTTCATCATCGGCCTGGCCACCGCCGCCGTCGCCGCCATGTACTTCCTCCTCTTCCGCACGGACGCCGGCCTCCGGATCCGCGCGGTGACGCAAAATCGGGGCATGGCGGCCTGCCTCGGGGTTCGCTCGCGACGCGTGGACGCTCTCACTTTCGCCCTGGGCGCAGGGCTGGCCGGGCTGGCCGGCTGCGCGCTGACCCAGATCGGCAACGTGGGTCCGGAGCTGGGCCAGAACTACATCGTGGATTCGTTCATGGTCGTGGTCACGGGCGGCGTGGGCAAGCTCCTCGGCACCATCCTGGCCGCCGTGGGCATCGGCGGCCTCAACAAGATCATCGAGCCGGGCCTGGGCGCGGTCTTCGGCAAGGTCGGTATCCTGGTCCTCGTGATCCTGTTCATCCAGCGGCGACCGTCCGGGCTCTTCGCGGCCAAGGGACGCTATGCGGACTCGTGAGCGCTGGGCCTTTCTCGCCGTGGCCGCCGTCCTCGTCGTGGTGCTGCCCACGCTGAACGCGCTGCCCGTCGGCTCGCCCCTGCGCGTCTCGGATTTCACCCTCAACCTCTTCGGCAAGTTCCTGACCTATGCCATCCTCGCCCTCGGCATCGACCTGATCTGGGGCTACGCGGGGGTCTTGTCCCTCGGCCACGGCGTCTTCTTCGGACTGGGCGCGTACGCCATGGGCATGCACCTCATGCTCGAGATCGGCGCCAAGGGCGTGTACCAAAACGTGCTCCCGGATTTCATGGTGTGGAACCGCGTGACGGAGCTGCCCCTGTTCTGGAAGCCGTTCTACAGCGCATGGTTCACCCTGCTCGCGGTGGTTCTCGTTCCCGGCCTGTTCGCCGCCATCTTCGGCTTCCTCACGTTTCGCAGCCGCATCCGCGGCGTGTACTTCTCCATCATCACCCAGGCCCTCGCCCTCTGCGCGTGGCTCACCTTCAACCGCAACGCCATGAACCTGGGGGGCACCAACGGGCTCAGCGGATTCAAGACCATGTTCGGCTTCACCCTCAACTCGCCCGGGACGCAACGCGGCCTCTACGTGGTCACCGCGCTCTTCCTCTGCGGCGCCTATCTGCTCTGCCGATGGATCGTCCGCTCGCCCGCCGGGAAGGTGCTGGTGGCCATCCGCGACAGCGAGACCCGCGTGCTCTTCTGTGGCTACTCGCCCGCCGCCTTCAAGATGTTCGTGTTCACTGTCTCGGCCGTGCTGGCTGGACTGGCCGGCGCCCTCTACGTCGGGCAGGTCGGCATCATCACACCCGCCCGTATCGGCGTGCTTCCCTCCATCGAGATGATCATCTGGGTCGCCGTGGGTGGCCGGGGCACTCTGATCGGACCCGTGGTGGGAGCCTTCGGGGTCAACTGGCTCCAGAGCCTGCTGACCACGCACTACCCGGACCTGTGGATCCTCGTGCTGGGCGGTATGTTCGTGACCGTGGTCCTCTTCTTCCCGGATGGCGTGGTCGGCACGGCCCAGAAGCTCATGTCGCGCTTCGCTCGCGTCGGGGCGCCCCGGCAGGCGCCTGCGCCCAGCGAGCCGGCCAACACCGCGGAGCTGACCCCTCGCTGAGGGTCAGATCGGGGCTCCTGACATGACCATGAACGCCTCGCCGGGCGGCTCCATCATCTATCTCGAGGACGTGACCGTGGAGTACGACGGCTTCAAGGCCCTCAACGGGTTGAACTTCTTCATGGACTACAAAGAGCTGCGCGTGGTGATCGGCCCCAACGGGGCGGGCAAGACCACGCTGCTGGACGTCATCTCGGGCAAGGTGCAGCCGACGGCGGGCCGGGTGATCTTCGGCCGCAACACCGATCTCGTGGGCCGGCGCGAGAACGAGATCGCCTCCCTCGGCGTGGGGCGCAAGTTCCAGACGCCGTCCATCTTCGCCAACCTGACCGTGCGCGAGAACCTCGAGCTGGCCCTGGTCCGGACGAGCAAGGGCGTGCTCGCGACGCTGCGGTCGAGGCTGACGGGGGAGCAAGGGGACCGCGTGCAGGCCACGCTCGAGAGCATCGGCCTCTCCGCGGAGGCGGACCTGCGCGCGGGCGGGCTGTCCCATGGGCAGAAGCAGTGGCTCGAGATCGGCATGGTCATGGTTCAGGACGCCGAGCTCCTCCTCGTGGACGAGCCCGTGGCGGGCATGACCGACGAGGAGACGGAGAAGACGGGCCGCCTCCTCCAGGACGTGGCCGCGGAGCGGGCGGTGCTCGTGATCGAGCACGACATGGAGTTCGTGCGCAGCATCGCGCGCAAGGTGACCGTGCTCCACGAGGGGAGCATCCTCTGCGAGGGGCCCGTGGAGCAGGTGCAGAAGGACGACCGGGTGATGGAGGTCTATCTGGGCCGGAGCCGCGACACTGATGTGTGATGCCTATGCTTGAGATTCACGGCCTCGACGTTGCCTACGGGGAGAGCCAGGTGCTCTGGGACGTCTCCCTCCAGGTCCCGGACAGCGGCGTCGTCTGTCTGATGGGACGCAACGGGGTCGGCAAGACCACGCTGCTCAAGTCGATCATGGGCCTGCTGCCCGTGCGCGCCGGCCACATCACGTTCGACGGCGCCGACCTGGGCGGCCTGCGCCCGGAAGAGCGCGCGGCCCGCGGCATCGGCTATGTTCCGCAGGGGCGCGAGATCTTCCCGAATCTCTCCGTGGCGGAGAACCTCCGCATCGGCCTTCTCGGACGTCCGAGGTTCGCGGGCAATGGCCGCGGCGCGCAGGGCGACTACGAGGAAGTGTTCGGCCTCTTCCCGCGGCTCAAGCAGCTCCTGTCCCGCAAGGGCGGCGTGCTCTCGGGCGGGGAGCAGCAGCAGCTCGCCGTCGCCCGCGTCCTCCTCGCGCGGCCCAAGCTTCTCCTCATGGACGAGCCCACCGAGGGCATCCAGCCCAACGTCATCCTCCAGATCGAGGACGCCATCGGGCGCATCAAGGAGCGGGGCATCGCCGTGCTCCTCGTGGAGCAATACCTCGAGTTCGCCTGGCGGCTCGCGAACTCCTACGCCATCATGCGCAAGGGCGCCATCGTCTCGAGCGGCCTGACGGCCGACCTGCGCCATGACGTGGTGAGACAGCACCTGACCGTCTGAAGTAGAATCACCCCGGCCATGCACCTGACCCCCCGAGAGCAGGACAAGCTGCTGATCTTCACCGCCGCGGAGGTTGCGCGCCGGCGGCGGGGGCGGGGACTCAAGCTCAACTACCCGGAAGCCCTCGCCCTCATCACCGCGGAAGTGCTCGAGGGCATCCGCGACGGCAGGAGCGTCTCGGACCTCATGGCCTTCGGCGTCACCATACTCAACCGCGGCGACGTGATGGAGGGAGTGCCGGAGATGCTCGACGAGGTTCAGGTCGAGGGCACGTTCCCCGACGGCACCAAGCTCGTGACGATCCATCACCCGATACGATGAGTGGACACGGGCCCCGTTCATCCATTTTTCAGCGGGGGCCCAGAAATGGCCCCCGCACTCCCCCACATGGCAGTCAACCGTGGGAGTCAACTTGATGATTCCGGGCGAGTACATCCTGGGCGAGGGTGACATCGTGGCCAACGAGGGGCGCCGGACCCTCGAGCTGACCGTGGCGAACACGGCCGACCGGCCGATCCAGGTGGGCTCGCACTTCCATTTCTTCGAGGTCAACCGCGCGCTGCGGTTCGAGCGGAGCAAGGCCTGGGGCATGAGGCTCAACATCCCCGCGGGCACCGCCGTGCGCTTCGAGCCCGGTGACGAGAAGATCGTGACGCTCGTGGAGCTGGCCGGCGCGCGAGAGGTGCACGGCCTGAACGCGCTCGCCGACGGCAAGGTGGACGACGCGCGTCGGGAGGCCGCGGTGAAGAAGGCCGCCCAGGCCGGATTCCAGGGAGCGTGACGACATGAGCCTGAGGCTGCCCCGGCGTCAGTACGCCGATCTCTTCGGCCCCACCGTCGGCGACCGGGTGCGGCTGGCCGACACCGAGCTCCTCATCGAGATCGAGCGCGACTTCACCGTCTACGGCGACGAGGTCAAGTTCGGGGGCGGCAAGGTGATTCGCGACGGCATGGGCCAGTCCGCCCGCGCCACCGCGGGCGAGGGCGTGCTCGACCTCGTCATCACCAACGCCGTCGTGCTCGATCACTGGGGCGTCGTCAAGGGCGATATCGGCGTGCGCGGCGGCCGCATCGTCGGCGTGGGCAAGGCGGGGAACCCGGACATCCAGGCGGGCGTCACTCCGGGGATGACCGTGGGAGCCTCCACCGAGGTCATCGCGGGCGAAGGACGCATCGTCACGGCGGGCGGCATCGATTCGCACATCCACTTCATCTGCCCGCAACTCGTCGAGGAGGCCCTCTCGGCGGGCATGACCACGCTGATCGGGGGCGGCACCGGCCCCGCCACCGGCACCAATGCCACGACGTGCTCGGCGGGGGCGTGGAACATCCACCGCATGCTCGAGGCCGCGGACGGCCTGCCCATCAACCTGGGCTTTCTCGGCAAGGGCAACGCCTCTCGGCCCGACCCCCTGCGCGAGCAGGTGGCGGCCGGCGCCATCGGCCTCAAGCTCCACGAGGACTGGGGAACGACCCCGGCGGCCATCGACGCCTGCCTCTCCGTGGCCGAGGAGATGGACGTGCAGGTGGCCATCCACACGGACACGCTGAACGAGGCGGGCTTCGTCGAGGATTCCATCAGGGCCTTCAAGAACCGAACCATCCACACGTATCACACGGAGGGCGCGGGGGGCGGGCACGCCCCCGACATCATCCGCGTGTGCGGCGAGGCCAACTGCCTGCCCTCATCCACCAATCCCACCATGCCGTTCACCGTGAACACCATGGATGAGCATCTCGACATGCTCATGGTCTGCCACCATCTGAATCCGAAGATTCCCGAGGACCTCGCCTTCGCGGAGTCGCGCATCCGCGCCGAGACGATCGCGGCGGAGGACGTGCTGCACGACCTGGGCGCCATCAGCATGCTCTCCTCGGACTCGCAGGCCATGGGGCGCATTGCGGAGGTGATCACGCGCACCTGGCAGACGGCGGACAAGATGAAGCGCCAGCGCGGCGCCCTTCCGGGCGACGGGCGCCACGACAATGCCCGCGCCAGGCGCTATGTCGCCAAGTACACGATCAATCCCGCCATCTCCCACGGCATCGCCCACGAGGTCGGCTCCATCGAGGCGGGCAAGCTCGCCGATCTCGTGATCTGGAAGCCCGCCTTCTTCGGGGTGAAGCCGGAGCTCGTGCTGAAGAGCGGCCTCATCGTCACCGCGGCCATGGGCGACCCGAACGCGTCCATCCCCACGCCCCAGCCCGTCCGCTACCGGCCCATGTTCGCCTCCTACGGCGGAGCCGTGTACTCGACGTCGATGACCTTCGTATCGAAGGCCGCGCTCGATGACGGCGTGCCCGCGCGTCTCGGCCTGCGCAAGATGGTCTCCGCGGCGAAGGGTTGCCGCGGGCTGACCAAGGCCCAGATGGTCAACAACTCGTATTGCCCGCGCATGGAAGTGGACGCGGAGACCTACGAGGTGCGCGCCGACGGCCAGCTCCTGACGTGCGAGCCCGCGCGGGTGCTTCCCATGGCCCAGCGCTACTATCTCTTCTAGCCGATGGCGACGATCGCGCTCAAGTCGCTGACCCTCGGGTCGGCCGGCCTCTTCGCCCTCTGGGCCCTGTACGTGTCGCTCGTGGAGCACCCGGCTCGGCTGCGCACAGGGGTCGCGTCGGGGGTGGCCGAGTTCCGCGAGAGCTATCGCCGGGCCGCGCCGTGGCAGGCGGGGGCGGCGGCGATCTCCCTCGTCTCCGGCGTCATCGTCTCGTTGCTGACCTCGGAGTGGGTCTGGGCCGTGAGCGGCGTGACGGTCGGGCTGGCCATCCCGTTCACGCTGCTCGTGATCTTGCCCACCAACCGTCAGCTCCTCCGCGGAGCACCGTCCGAGTCCGAGGCGGCCACGCTGCTGGCTCGGTGGGGCCATCTCCACTGGGTGCGAAGCCTTCTCGGGCTCGCCGCGCTCCTTCTCCTCTGCTCACGAGTGCGCTTCGTCTAGGGCCGGGCGACCGTGCTCCTGATCACGGAGACACACGTGCACGTGGATGGGCCGACCCTGGCGGGGAAGCAGCGCGACACGCTCTGCCTGACCTGGGAGGAGCGGCGCTGGACGCGCAAGCGCGTGACCACCACGGGCGGCAGAGAGATCGCTCTTGCGCTGCCCACGGGGAGCCTGCTCCATCCGGGGGACATCGTGGCCGTCGAGGCGGAGTGGTACCTCGAGATCGAGGGCAAATCCGAGCCCGTGCTCGCCGTGACGCCAAGGGATAGGAACGAGGCCATCCGCATCGCCTTCGACGTCGGCAACCGGCATTTCCCGCTCGCCATCGCGGGCGACGATCTTCTCGTGCCCGACGACACCGCGATGACCCAGCTCCTGACCCGGCTCGGCGTGGCCTGGAAGCGCTCGGCGGCCGTCTTCGCTCCCCTGGGGGCGGACCACTCGCACGAGCACGGCCACAGCCCGCTCGACGGACATACTCATGTGGTGGGGGGGTCTGGGGGAGGAGC
>QHSC01000195.1 GCA_003220345.1 Candidatus Rokuibacteriota bacterium
CCGTGCGACGCCACTGCGGCCGTGGGGACGCTCCGTGCGGCTGCCCGCGATGATCTCGACGCGTGCCGCGAGATCGACGCCACCCTCGAGGCCATGAAAACCGTGAAGGAGTTCCGCGAGGGCAGCCGCCAGATGGGGCGCCAGATCCTCCGGGTGGCCGCCGCCCTCACCGGTGATCCGCGGCTCGCGACCTATTCGGCGGATGTCGACAAGGCGC
>QHSC01000196.1 GCA_003220345.1 Candidatus Rokuibacteriota bacterium
TGGTCACCTTCGCCAACACCATCCTGGGCATTCCCGTGCGCAAGGACGTGATGGCCGCGCAGGGGAAGACGGCCATCGACTACGACGTGGAGTCCCTCGACCTCAACATCGCATGCCGCGTCACCTACGCCGACTTCCCCGTGCTCCATCCCTATCCGGGCTGCGAGCTGACCGAGTACTCGGTGAAGAATGGGTTCTTCGACGGGGACTTCGACAAGCTCTTCTTCAGCTACCAGGCGGAGAGCCCCTTCACCTGCTTCACGCCGCAAGAGGCCCTGATGCAGAAGAACCTCTCGCTCCTCGGACCCATCTGCGTGATGTTCCCCCGGGCGCGGTGGCTGCGCGACCTCACCGTCAAGGTGCTGATGAAGCTGCCCCTGACCAAGCTCTACTTCTTCCCCTGGTACCTCGCCAAGGGGTATCTCAACATCTTCCGCGTGTATCCCATGAAACTGTCCCTGCCCAGTCTCGCCCGCAACGTCGTCTACAGCATCCTCCGCGAGTGGCGCAAGCGCTCGCCGAACCGCCTGATGTATCGCAAGCGGACGCGCCTCGACCGGCCCACCCTGCAGACCCTGGGCGGCCCGCCGCCCGATCCCGGCAGGTGAAGCTCTCTGAGCACATCATTCTCGGGGGTGGAGCTGCCCTCGCGCTCGCCCCGACCCTGGGAGCCCGCGGCAGCCTGGTCTTCTGGGCCTCCTCCGTCCTCATCGACGTCGATCACCACTGGGACTACGTGTACCGGAACGGCTTCAGGGACTGGAGCCCCGCCGGGATGTTCGCCTATCACGAGCGAATGTTCGCGCAGATCCACCGGCCGGACTTCCTGGCCATGAACCTCTTCCACACGGCCGAGTGGTTCCTCCTCGTGGCCTGCGCCATGCTCTGGCAGGGATCGGCGATCCTCTTCGCCGTGCTCCTGGGCATGGTGTTCCACCTCACCCTCGATCTCCTGCGCCTCGCCCGTCACCAGGCAGTGTTCTCGCGCGCCCTGTCCCTGGTCGAGTACTGGATCCGCCGCCGCATGCTCGTCAGGCGGGGGCTCGATCCCGACCGCGCCTTTGCCGACGCCCTTGCCGCCGTCGGGCGCGGCCCGCGGCGTGGCGGATTCCTCCGCCGTCTTCCTCAGGACTCGTAGCAGCCTGTGGATCCGCTGGAGGCCGCCCGCGCCGAAGTGCCCATGAGCTTCACGGTCGTGGTCCCTGCCCTCAACGAGGAGGACAACCTCGGCCCCACCGTGGAGACCGTGCTGCGAGAGTTCGGATCCGAGGCGGGGTTTCTCGAGGTGCTCGTCTTCGACGACGCGAGCACCGACGGCACCGGACGCGTGACCGATGAGCTCGCCAAGCGCGACTCCCGGGTGCGGGCCTTTCACAACCCCCGCCGGCTCAACATCGGCGGTATCTACAAGGCCGGCGTGGCCGAGGCGCGGGGCGAGCACGTGCTCCTGATTCCCGGCGACAACGAGACGCGCGTGGACGAGATCGTGCGGGGCACCCGCTACGCCCCCAAGGCGGACCTCGTGGTGTTCTACATCACCAACACCGAGGTGCGCGGCCGGGGGCGCCGCCTCGCCTCGTGGCTCTACGTGCGACTCGTGAACCTCCTGTTCCATGAGCGCTTCCGGTACACGAACGGGACGAACATCTTCCGGACCCGTGTCCTGCGGCAGATCCCCATCCGGACGAACGGCTTCTCGTACCAGACGGAGGCCGTGGTCAGGGCGGTGTGCGGCGGGGTGGACTGGATCGAGGTGGGGATCGAGCTCCAGAAGAGGAAGAGCGGCGACTCCAAGGCCCTGACCTTGAGCAACCTCAGGCTGGTGGCCCAGGCGCTCTCCTCGCTGTGGTGGGACGTGATGGTCCGCCACCGGCGGCGGTACCCCCGCCCGGGCCAGAAGCTCGGCTCCTATTAATTCAGTCGCTGAAGCGTTTCTGAACCAGCCGCGCGTCGATGGGAACGGAGCGCAGCACGTCGACGACGCGCGGCGCGGCGTGGCCGTCACCGTAGGGATTGGCGGCCGCGCGGGCCCGGACGCGGAAGGGGAGCGCCTGGGCCGCCTCGATGCCCCGCAAGATGTCCTCGCGCAAAGGCTCGACGTCGATCACGTTGGCCCCCCGGAGCCGTCCGCGCTGGCGCGAGCCCACATTGACCACGGGCAGCCCGAAGGTGGGCGCCTCGATGAGCCCACTCGATGAATTGCCGATCATGAGGTCGGCGTGGCGCAGCAGCGAGAGGTAGAGCCGCTCGCCCAGGCTCTTGGCGAGCCGGCAGCGCCGCGGATGGCGCCCCGCGAACTCCTCGATCCGCTCGATGATGAGCCGCCCCGCCGTGTCGGCATTGGGATACGTGATGACGATGAAGCCGTCCGTCTTCTCGAGCGCGGCCAGGAGCTCGTCGATGTGGGCGGCGGTGTCCCGGTACTCGAGGGTGACGGGATGAAAGGTGACGGTGCGCCCACGGTGTGGATGCGCCACGGCTCCTCCCCCATGGCGGCGATGCGCCGGGCGTGGGGCTCCGCCGAGGCGAAGTGCAGATGGGCGAGCTTGGTGATGGCATGGCGAATCTGGTTGTCCATCGCCCCTTCGGAGACCTCGCCGCCGTGGATGTGCGCCACGGGCAGCGCGAATGGGAGCGCGGCCACCGCCGCCGCGAGCATCTCGAAGCGGTCGCCCAGGACCACGACCACATCCGGGCGTAGCCGCGCGAAGGCTTCTCCGAAGCCCGCCACTCCTCGCCCCGTGGCGGCCGCCACCGCTTCCGGTGTGTCGCCGCCCCCGAGCATCTCGACGCGCGCGGAGATGGGAAAGCCGTCCGCCTCGATATCGCGCACGGTCAGCCCGAACTCGCTTGCCAAATGCATGCCCGCCACCAAGAGAAGCAGCTCGAGATCGGGCGCGCGCCGCAGCGCCTCGAGCACCGGCCGCAAGTGGCCGTAGTCCGAGCGGCTGACCGTGACCACGCCGATGCGCTTCGCGGCCCCCGCCGTCATGGCTCCGCCAGCGCCTCCCAGCCGATGACCTCGTCGGCGGCGATATCGCGAGCGAGCGGGCGCCCGATCGCCTTGTCCAGGTCGGCGGGGGAGATGCCCGTGCCGGGCCGCTTGATCAGGACGTCTCCTACCCCGAGCCGCGCGCCCGCCCTGAGCGCCCGCGCCGCCACCAGGCTCTTCCGCGCCACCCGGCGGGTGTCGAGCTCCGAGGGCATGGGGCGCTTGGTCCCGTCACCGAGCGCGGACTCCACGGCCCGGATGGCCCGGACCATGGCCGCGAACTCGACGGGATCGAGGGAGGCGCGATGATCGGGACCGGGCAAGGTCTTGTCGAGCGTCAGGTGCTTCTCGATGATGACGGCGCCGCGCGCGGCCGCCGCCACCGCGATCTCGATGCCCAGCGTGTGATCGGAGAAGCCCACGGGACAGCTGCAGCTCGCCCCGAGGGCATCCATGGCGCGCAGGTTGACCTCGGCGGCGGGAGCGGGATACGCGGAGAGACAGTGGAGCACGGCCAGGGGCGGATTGCCGGCGGCCCGGATGGCCGCCACCGCGTGCTCGACTTCGTCCAGACTCGACATGCCGGTGGACAGGATGATGGGACGGCCCTTGGATGCCAGGTGGCGCAGCAGCGGGAGATTGGTGATCTCCCCAGACGGCACCTTGAAGAGAGCGACCCCGAGCCTGTCCAGGACATCGGCGCTCTCCTCGTCGAAGGGCGCGGAGAAGAACGTGAGCCCGCGCGTCGCGGCCCGGTCCTTCAGCTCCGCCAGCACCGCCGTGGCGAGCTCGAGCCGCGCGAGCATCTCGCGCTGGCTCTCGCCCGCTCCCGTGGTCTCGACCTGGTATCCCGCCTTGGGCGCGCCACGGGTCAGCAAGGCGTCGACGCGAAACGTCTGGAACTTGACGGCGTCCGCCCCGCTCTCGGCCGCGGCGTCCACCAGGCGGCGGGCGAGCGCCGGATCGCCGTTGTGATTCACGCCGGCCTCGGCCACGATGAAGATGCGTCCGCCCGCGCCGAAGGAGGGCAGGCCCGGCGCGATCACGATCCGCTCCGCGCCGCGCTGATCTCCTCGGCCAGTGCCAGCACCCGCTCGCCCAGGCGGCCGTCGACGGGATGAACGTAGCGCGCGGAGAATGCGCGCCCCCGCTCGATCATGGCCGCCCGCTCCGCGGGATTCCAGAGCAGGACGCGGAGCGTGTCAGCGAGGGCCGCGGCCTTGCCCAGGTCCACCCGCCGGACCGCGCCCGCGCTGACGTACGGGGGCACGTACTCGCCCTCGTAATCCTTGTCCGCCTTCTGCACCGCCACCACCGGGCAACCCAGGGCCATGGCCTCGAGGCCGGCCATGGACGTGACCATGACGGCAGCGTCCGCGGCGCCGAAGAGGCGGTGGATATCGTATTCCTTGGTCAGGAGGGCCTCGGGCCAACCCCACTCGCGTACCTGCTCCTGCAGGCGCTCGAGAGGCTCGTTCGGATGGACCTTGACGATGAAGTCCACGTCGCCCAGCTGACGCGCGGCCGCCACCATGGTCCGGTAGAAGGCTTCTCTCTCTTCGGCCGAGAAGACCAGCGAGACGTACTTGGACACGAAGATGACGAGAGGCCGGCCGGGCGTGAGGCTGAAGTCGCGGCGGACCTCCTCGCGCAGCCGCGCCGTGGGCACCAGCCGCGCGGCGTTGGAGCGGGGGTCGCCGACCACCGACACCCGTTCTGTCTCTATGCCGACTTCCCTGATCAGGCTCTGCCGGAGATGCTCGCCGATGACGACGAGGCGATCACCGATATCGAAGCGGCTGGTCAGGTCCCGCGGGAGGATGAGGGTTCCCGAGAAGAGCAGCGAGGGAATGCCATTCGAGCGGGCGACGAAAGCCATGGCCCGCTCGCCGAGGCGCCGGTCACTCGTGACGACGAGGGCATCCGGGCGTATGGCCCTGACGGCACGGTACGCTGCTTCCTGGCACAGGAGGGCGGCCAGGAGACTTGCCTCGGAGCCGGCCAGGAACGGCCGGAGGACGGGCCAGAGTGAGACGCCCCGCCAGGACACTCGCTCCGCCAGCTCCGGATCGCGCTCAGCGCGGCGGAGCGCCCGGCGGAACAGGGGCCGGAACCGTCTGACGAGACGAGCCGCCGAGGCCCGAGGGAGATAGTCCATCAGATAGGCCGCAGGCACGCCCGCGGCCCTGAGATCGCTGACACGGGTCGCGAGCTCCGGATCCCCGTTCGACTGCGCAACGAGACGAGGCGACGCGCCCGCCGAGCGCACGGCCTCGATGAGGGGGTCCACGAGCAGATGATGGCGGCTCCGGCACGTCACGAAGAGGACGCGCCGAGCGTCAGCGCGCTGAGAGACGGGGGCATGCCGCTCCTGACGAAGGAGCTGCTTGAGGTTGATCCGATCCTCTCGCGGGAAGAGCGCCGCGTAGGCCCGCGCCGCGAGCTGCGGCAGGGGCGAGCGCGAGACGCTGCGCACCCCCAGGCCGCGGGCGCGGGCCACGAGGCGGGCCACCTGCTCCGTCATCGAGGCGCCGCTCAGCAGCCGCAGCTGATCGGGCTTCACCTCGCCCAGCACCCGGTCGATGATGCCCAGCCGCTCCACCACTTCGAGGCGGACACGAAGTCTCTTGCCGACCGTGAGCAGATCAGGCAGCCAGACGTCGCGGTACGAGAGATCGGGCTCGTCCGAAGCAGCCTGCCACCAGCCGGTGACGAGGCGTTGCGTCAGTGATTCGAGCTCTCGCGAGTCGACGGCGTAGGCTTCCTCGTCGTAGTAGTGCACGGTGACCGTGGGGGGAAGGGCCGAGGCGTCCACGAGCTGGCGGGCGCCCAGCACGGTCACCTCATGGTCCTCGATCAAGCGCTTGACCGCGCGGGTCACGGCCCGCCGGTACCAGTGGGCATAGGCGAGAAAGGATCGACGCACCATGGGCCGACGAAACTCGCCGATGCTCCGGGTCGCCTCGGTGACGAGGAGGAGCCGGAGCACTAACGGCCTCCGCGAGGACGCGCGGGAACGCCCATCACCGTTTCGCCCGCCGGGACGTCCGAGATCACCACGGCACCGGCGGCGACTTCGGCTTCCTTCCCCACCGTCAGGTTCGGCAGCACGGTCGCCCGGGCGCCGAGGAAGGCGCCCGCCTCGATGGTGACGCCGCCACAGAGAACGACGCCGGGCGAGAGGTAGGCGTGCGCTCCGATTCGGCCGTCGTGCTCGGCGATGACTCCGCTATAGACGACGGCATTGTCCCCGACCTCGACCGACGAGCCGAGCACCCCGCCCGCGAACACCACGACGCCTTCGCCGAGGCGGCAGGAGCGTGACAGGACGGCGCGAGGGTGCACCAGGGTGGCAACCACGATGCCCGAGGCCTTGAGAAGCTGGAAGAGCGCGGCGCGTCGATCGAGGGCGGCATTGCCGACGCCGACCACGGCGGCATCCATCGCGCCGGCCGCCGCGAGCGCGGTCAGATCCTCGTCCCGACCCAGGATCGACGCGCCCGTCACGCGGTCGGTGAAGCCGGCCACCGTCCATCCGCACTCGGCGGCGAGGTCGGCCACGGCCCGTCCGTGGCCGCCCGCGCCCATGACCAGGAGCCGCTTGGCCATGGCTCGCTAGCTCCGGCCCGGCGGGAGGGCCGCGCGCCCTTCGCGCAAGAGTAGCTCGGCGAGGAGGAAATCCCACTCCGTGTCGATGTTCACCGAGGCCTCGAAATCCATCACGAGGCCGCGGTTGTCTTCACCGAGGATGTGCCCGTGGCGCATCAGGGTCTCGTAGCGTGTCACGTACACCGCGCCGGAGGGCTGATACACGGGCGGCGCGTCCTGGCGACGCACATAGGTGTGCCCCTCGGGAAACAGCGCCAGCGTGCGATCCCCATCGAGCGTCTTCATGAAGTATGGGTGATACGAGGCCTCCGAGAGCGTCTGAGCCGAGTCGGCGCCCGTCTCGGCGACCTTCCGGATCGTCGCGTCGATCTCGGCGCCCCGGCGGAACGGCGAGGTCGGCTGAAGGGTCACGATCACGTCGGGCTTCACACCCGCCGACGCCTCGAGCCAGCGCACCGCGTGCTGGAGGACGCCGAGCATCCCCGCCCGGTCGGTGGCAAGCTCCGCCGGACGCAGGAACGGGACGGGGAGACCCTGACGCTCGGCCTCGGCGGCGATCTCCTCGCTATCCGTGGAGACGATGAATCGCGTGAGCAGCGCGGACTCGCGGGCGGAGGCGATGGCCTGCCCCAGGAGCGAGAGCGCGCCGAGCTTGCGCAGGTTCTTGCCGGGCAGGCCCTTGGAGCCGCCGCGCGCGGGAATGACCCCGAAGGCGTACGGCGGCGCCGACATCCGCTAGACCCGCACCCAGCGCCGCTCCGCCGAGGCCTTCACGGCGGCGTCGATCACGCGCATGGTCTTGAGACCGTCCCACCCGTCGCACGCAGGAGTCGTCTCGCCGCGGATGCAGGCCAGGAACTGTCGGGCCTCCTCGACGTACATGTCGTTGAGCTGGCAGGCGAACGGATAGATCTCCCAGCGGTTCGCCCGGGGATCGAAGACCCGGATCTCGTTCTCGAATCGCCGCCACTGGATCACGCCCTCCTCGCCCATCAGCTCGAAGTGGCTGTGCACGTTCCAGGCAAAGAGGTTCATGTGGATGTTGCCCACCGTGCCCGAGGCGAAGCGCACGGTCAGATCGGCGATGTCGTCGGTGGTGATCTCGAGGCTCGAGACGCGGTCGACCACCGCGCTGACCTCGGTGATCTCGCCGCACAGCCACCGCATGAAGTCGATGGCGTGGCTCTCGTCGAGCACGCAGCCGCCGCCCTGCTTGGCGTCGGCCATGTAGAACTTGCGGTAGTCCTTGCCGGGATAGCGCGTGGTCAGGTGGTAGGCGTACTCGGTCCGCGCCGCGCGCACGGCTCCGATGCGCCCTTCCTTGAGCAGCTTCTCCGCGAGCAGCATGGGCGGCCAGTAGCGCCAGTTGTAGGCGGTGAGCACCTTGAGGCCCTTGGCGTCGCAGAGCTTGAGGAGGTCTTCCACGCCGTCCACGGACTGGGCGAAGGGCTTCTCGACCATGAGGTGCGCGCCGCGCTCGGCGGCCAGGCGGCCCAGGGCGAGGTGCGAGTCGGGCGGCGTGCAGATCACGGCGCCGTCGGCGCCCGCGAGGGCGGCCTCCGCCGTGGCCGCGATGGTCGCCCACGGAAAATCCTTGGCCGCGGCCTCGCGCTGGGCGGGGGCGGCATCGTAGGCGGCAAGGCTCTCGACGCCGACCGTCCGGAAATTTCCGAGGTGCCGGCGGCCGATCGAGCCCAGTCCGAGGACGGCGAGCTTCATCTCTTGGTCTCCAGGACGAGCCGCGGGGCCGGCGGGGGCGGCGGGTCCGCGGCGTGCAGGCGGTTCCATTCCTTCTCGTAGCGCTCGATGCGGGCGATGTCCCGCAGGACCATCAGCTCGCGCAGCCCGTAGAGCTCGACGGCGTTGAACTTCTTGGAGATGACGGCGGTGACCCGCGTGGCGTCGCCCAGGTCCAGGAGAAACGCTTCGAGGTCTCCGTCGTATTGCTCGAGGATGCGCTGCTTGTTCGCGTAGTACCACTCCGTCCCGGGATACGGGGTGGCGAAGAAGGGCTTGACGTTGAGGCCGAGGCGGTTCCAGGCGCGGATGTTGTCCTTGAGGCTGTCGAAGTCCTCGTCGGGGAAGCCCATCATCTGGTTGGGGATGGGCCGGATACCCGCCTCGAGCGTCCACTTGAGCGAGCGCTCGTTGGTCTCGGGAGTGGCGCCCTTGCCGATGGTCTTCATCACGCGCGCGGAGAAGCTCTCGTAGCCGTAGACGAGGTGCGAGCATCCCGCCTGCTTGATCGCCCTGAGCACCTCGGGCGAGCAGAGGGTGGCGTGGCTGGTGCCGCCCCAGTGGACGCCGCTGCACTTCGCGGGATCGTGGGGGACGCCGTCACGCACGCACTGGGGCTGCAGGCCCTCCTCGATCCAGAGCTTGGCGATATCCGTCAGCCACTTCTTGCCCGAGAACTGGTGCATGGTCATGAGGTTCTCGTCGAGGAAGCCGATAAAATCCACCCCGAAGCGCTCGCGCGCGTACTTGACGAGGTTGACGACGTAGCGCGGGCTGTGGAAGCGGATCTTGCGGTCGTAGGTGAAGGCAACGTCGTTCTCGCCTTCGTCGTTCTCCTTGTGCTGCATGTCGCCCGCGATCCCCAGGTGGAAGCAGAAGCGGCAGATGAGCGAGCAGCCGTAGCTGGCGTTGATGTCGAGGCGCCGCTGGGCAAGCATGCCCTCTTCCGAGTAGAGCGCCATGCTGTTCTTGAAGTAGACCTCGAGCGGGAAGAGCTCCCAGGCCGGGTACGGCAGGCTATCCAGATCCATGAGGAGAGGCTGCTCCGGGTTCAGCCGTGTCTTGCCCGCGGCGTCGCGCCAGATCAGCCCCGGCACCGCCGCCCAGTCGCGGTTGCCCGCGTCCACGCGGCGGAGGAGCTCGGGAAAGGACACGAAGGCCTCGCCCACCACGCCCACGTCGATCCGAGGCAGGAAGCGCATGATGTCGTGGGGCATGCTCGTGAGGAAGCCGCCTCCCGCCACCACCAGCGCCTGCGGGCAGAGCGCCTTGGCCATCTCGACGATCTGCTTGATCGAGCGGTACGCGGTGGTGATGCCGCCGAGCGCGACCACGTCCCAGCGATCCGCCTGCAGCACCTGGGCGATCACGGCGTCCGAGGGGCGCCAGGCGTTGTGGTCGTACACCTGTACCCGATGGCCTTGGCCCACCACGATGGCGGCAAGGAGGGCCATGCCGTAGGGCACATGGCGCGGGTCGTCCTCCTCGCGCATCAGCGGATTGACGAAGAGCACCTTAGCCATGATGGTCTGCGCCTCCGGCGACGGTCTCGAGGAAGCTGTCGAGCGTGGCGGTGGTGATACCGTCCCCGAAGAGGAGCCCGCCTTCCGTGCAGTTCACCGTCTCGCAATCGGCGTCGCGAATCATCTCGACGAACACCTTGCGAAACCAGTGATATGACGGGTCGCTGAACCAGATCTCGCCCGTATCAGGGTTCTTCTTATGCATGAAGGCATCCAGGTAGTCGTCGGGCCGCAGGTCGCGCAGTTCCTTGAAGTATTGCGTATTTTCGGGAGCCGTCCCGGGCGCATAGCCAAGGTCGATACCGATGAGCCCGATGTGCCGCTTGCCAAGCACGGCATGCGCGAGCGCCCAGGCGGCGGTGCCGACGTTGCCGCCACCATTGAGGCACGGCAGGCCATTCATTTTCCACGCCTTGCGCGAAAGGCTCCCGGGCATCTCGTAGTCGTCGAACATGGGGTTGAACCAGTAGATGTCCATGCCCGCTTCCTCGCAGCGCTGGACCACCTGCACCGCTGCGGAGGTTGCCGCAGCAAGCTTCAGCTTGGGTCCATGCGTGTTCACCAGCTCGACGACCGTTCGATTGGCCTCGACCTCGCGGTTCGCGCCGTGCTCGTCGTCGTGGTGAGCAGGGTCCATCTCCTGGCGGCGGAAGTAGTCATCCTCGCGCGGCGCCGTGAGCGTCGGGTCGCCGAACCAGCGCACGATGCGCTCCCCGTGAGGATCCACACTCACGACCAGGTGGGGCACGACGCCAGCCTTGAGGCAGGCTCCGAGCGCGCCGTCGGCGGCGACGATGGTGCCGGTGAACGACGAGGCCCGCAGACGCTGAAGGCTCCGCCTCCGATGGAGGCTGGGCCCCGCCCCGACAACGACGGCGGACTCCCCAGACCCGAGCGGCGTCTTGGCCAGCTCGAGCACGGAACGCTTGATGTGAGGGGCATTGAGCTCGGCATTTCTAAAGCCGATGTCCGCCACGCGCTCGAAGGTGGCCGCCTCAATTCCGAGAGCTAGTCTTTCTCCCAGCTCCATCCGTCTCCGCCTTGTCCTTGTCACCCTGCCAGATGAGACTCTTCTTGCTCACGAAGCAGATGCTGCCGCCGAGGCGCGAGAGGGCTTTCTTCTCGAACTCGTCGGTCGAGTCCGCGGCGTCCCCCTTGTCCTCGATCTTCGTGTCCACCTTGTAGTTGCCCTTGAGGAACTCCGGCATGCTCAGCTCCTTTTTGCGATCCGTCCGCCGGCGCTGTCGCCGTTGCTCACGGGCGAGGCCAGACGCCTCAACGTGAGGAACTTCTCGGGTGGCAGGCCCAGGCGAACCAGCCCCGCCACGTGCCGCTCGGGCCTTTCAAAGGTGGCGACGACGATGCCGTCGACATCGGCCGCGGGCAGCTCCGAGACCGGCCGTACGGGCAGCCCCAGGAAGTGGCCGCCCCCCTCCCCCGCGAAGATCCCCACCGGCTCCAGCCCGAATTCCTTGAGGGTGAGGTAGGCGAGCTCGGCCGCCTCCCCGGTTCCGCAGAGCGCGATACGCTTCATTCCGTTCCGCCCCAGCTGGCCCATGGCCTCCCGGAGGTTGTCGCGGGTCCGCCGGTAGAGCTGCAATGAATGCCCCATGTACTCGTAGGTCAGACGGGCCTTCTCCGTGACCCCCTTGGCCGTGAGCATGTAGCGGAGCCGCTTGCGGGCGGAGGGCTTGCTGGAGAACTCCCGTATCTTGATGAAGCCCTTCCCGGCCAGCCGCTTCAGATAGAGGTTCGTCAGCCCGAGGGCCACGCCCAATCGCGCGGCGAGGGCCCGCTGGGTCAGGGGCACCCCTTCCTCGATGGCGGTCAGGATCTCGAGCTCGCGCTCGATGTGACGCTCGATGGCCATAGCGTTCAATATATGAACACAATCTGCGGGCCTCCGCCAAGCTTTCTAGGAGCTTGCTTTCAGGAAGGCCACGAACCTCCGCGGGTCCACGAGCTCTCGGGCATAGCGGAGATTGTCGGTCCCGGTGTGAGTCAGCCAGAGAAGCCCCGTGTAGACGCCGAGGGCGAGCGCGAATCCCCCGGCCAGGGCTGCCGGCTCGGGCGCGCCGGCGGCGGCGAGGCCCTCCCGGGTCGCCTCGTTGACGGCCACGAGCAGGGCGAAGCCCGTCAGGTACGCCACGGTCACCCTCTGGAAGCCGATGCCGGCCAGCTCGCGCGTCCATCGGATGAACACCCAGCAGGGGAAGATCACCATGAGCAGACGCACGGCCGCCGCTCCCGTGCCACCGAGGATCGGAACCAGCACCACCATGGCGACGAGATACACGGCCAGGCGCAGGAGGACGACGCGCACGAACCGTCCGTGCTGATCCATGGCGTAGAGGATGAACTGATACGGATTGAACGCTGTCTGGGCCAGGGCCGCCAGCACCAGGACCATGAGCGGCGCGACCGCGAGAAGGAAGCGCCGGCCGTAGAGCAGGGTGAGGATGGGCTCCCGCAGCGCCCAGAGGCAGAAGGCGGCCGGCACCGCGATGAAGAGTAGCCGGTCCATGGCCGCGGCGAAGACCCGCCGGCGCTCGGCCGCGGCCTCGGGCCCCGGCGTGGCGAAGAGCCGCGAGAGCCGCGACAGGAGGAGCTGGAAAGGATACTGGTTGAGCCGCCCGAGCACTTCCCAGAGTGCCCGCGCGACCTGGTAGTACCCGGCGGCGGTCAAGCCCGCCCAGCGCGCCACGAGAACACGATCGAGAGAGTCCTGGAGCATGCCGATGGGACTCGTGATGAAGAGCGGGCGCGCGTAGGTCCAGTAGGCCCGAAGCGTCTCGCGATCGGGGCGACGAAGCCCGATGCCTCTGCGGAAGACGAGGATGTACCCGCCCACGAGAATCTCCGCGGCGCCCTCGACCATCAGGGCCGCCGCCACCCAGCGGATGTCGGGCGCCCAGACCAGCACGGCCATCGTCACGGCGAAGCGGAGCCCCTTGCCGGCCACTTCCGTGATCGCGTGCGCGCTCGCCCACTCCCGTCCCACGAAGGCCACGTTCAGGGTCGCCGCGAGGTTCATCAGGAGCTGGGCGACCAGGACGAAGAGAACGACCTCGAGGGGCACCCCCGGCGGAATCACCAGGGATCCCCAGCGCGCCGCCGCGAGCACGAGGACGAGGGCCGCGACCTGGATCAGGAGCTGTAGCGCGGCCATGGTCCCCACGCAGCGGCCGAGGTCGCCGCCTTCCGCCACCCGCTTCAGGTGCGCTTGATTCAAGCCGGGGAGCAGGAAGGCGGTCAACACCCCGACCAGGCCCATGCTGAACCCCAGGCTGCCGAGGGCGTCGGGACCGAGCCACCGCGCGATGAGGATCGTGGTGACGAAGCCGAAGGCGCTGGCGAGACCGGTGCCGATGAAAAGGACGACGGACTTCCTGCCGAGGTTCCCCTCGTGGCTCACGGCGTTCAATAGGTGAACACAGGCCCCGCGAACGGGTCAAGATCATTCCATGCGACGGTCCTTTGGCCGCACCCGCGGCCGTGATAGGCTTCATGGCCGATGGGCCTGAGAAAGCTCGCGAAAAGGGTCCTCGGCGTCCAGCGTCAGCCGACGTACTACCTGCCGTGGCTGACGCGCCCCCATCTCCAGTGCGCGCTGGTGCTCAGCAACGTGGAATCGCGCTTCAAGGTCGGCTACAACCGCGGGAGCTTCCCGGTCTCCGTGGTCCAGTACGATGCCGACGGCGCGGTGGCGGGTCGGCACGAGGTGACGCTGCCCGACGCGGTGGAGGCCGTGGAGCTGCCCCTGCCGCCCGCCCCGGGCGGGTGCGGCTTCGTCACGGTCAAGGGCGAGCGCATCAACTCCGATCTCTACGTCACCCTCTCCGACGGCCTCGCCTACACCGCGACGCACGGCCGGGGCGAGTTCATCGAGCGATACGCGCTTCCGGGTTGGATGGCCCTGGCCGCGGTCGGCGCGCTTCTCGCGCTGGCCGGCCGCGCCATTCCCGCTTTCGTCCGACACCAGTACGCTTACGTAGGCCCCGACAGCCGGTCACACCTGCTCGTGATGAACCTGTCCAACGTGACGAACCGCGTCCGCGTGGTCGCCAGCCGAAACGGTCGCGTTCTCGGCGCCCGACTCCTGCGGCTTCCTCCCATGGGCTCCATGCTCCTGGACGTCGGGACGCTTGGCGCAGCCGCGGCCGGCGCCGCCACGGAGGTCTGGAGGATCCGGCTCGAAGGCGCCGCGTGGTTCAACCTGTACGTCGTCGGCGCGGGTGCCCGGAACCTCGAGGGGCCGCTGTCGCTGATGCATGTCAAATAGCGTCTCGGCCCTGCTCTCGGCCACGTTCTACGAGCCCGGCTACGACCACCTCGTTGAGCTGGTGCACCAGCGCGATCCGGAAGCGCGCCGTCGGCTCTCCTCCCTCGATCTCTCCGCCTACGGCCCTGACGGCAAGCTGCTCCTCGAGCATGGCCTGGACACGCGGGACGAGACGCTGGACCTGGGCGCCCTCCTCGCTTCCACCGCGCGCGAGCACGGGCGCGTCATGGCCGTGTTCGACGCGCGCTACGAGGAAGACGCGTTTCCCTACCGCCCCCACCACTACGCCTACGTCCATCGCACGGGCTCCGTGACCCCGGCCCTCTACTATGCCGTCAGCGCGGCCCTCGGCGGCGTGCCCGATCGGATCGGGGACATGTCCCGCATCAACAACTTCGACACCTATGTCTTCCGTCGAGGTCCTCACGCCGCGCGGTACTCGGTCATGCTCGGCAACGTCGGCCGCTTCGCTCCCACGGAGGCGCAGGTCTTCGCCTACTACGGTGCCGAGCGCGTCGAGGAGACGGTTCCCCTCGGGCCCCGTGCCCATGCCGAGGTGGCCCTTGCGCCCGAGCGCGGGGGGCAACCCCTTACCCGCGTCGAGACCAAGTCGCTCTTCCGTCTGGCCGGATACGTGGTCGGCCGTCGGGACCCCTCCGGCGACCTCGTGCTCTTCGACCACCTCTTCACCTTTTTTAAATGACCGACGGTCCCGAGCCGGAGGACGCGCTCATCCTCTGCTACTGCACCATGCTGACCGTCGGAGAGCTGCGCCGCGCCTGCGCGGCGGGGGGCTGGCCGCTGCCCGGCAAGGAGAACACCGGCCGGCTCTGTACGGGGTGCCTCGGAGACCTCCTCTACTGTCAGTCACGATTCGAGAGGCCGCCCCGGGAGACCCGGAGCGTCAGCCCGTGACCACCCGCGACGAGCTGCGCCTGCACGATGTCCCCTGCCCGCTCTGCGGGG
>QHSC01000197.1 GCA_003220345.1 Candidatus Rokuibacteriota bacterium
GGGCGTGAAGACGAAGACGCAGATGGGCGCCGCGTCCGCGCCCTTGATGATCGACACGCCGTGGGAGTCTAGCCACGCGTCATCGACGGCCCGCCTGTCCCTGAGCGCGATGAAACCGGTGGGATTGCCCGCGCTCAGCCATTGGGGCGTGATGTCCAGCAGATCGTGGGCGGCGACACCCAGGGCCTGGGCGCAGCGGAGCCGGTCGTACGTCCGTCCATAGCTGATGGGGGGCGTGGTCAGCCAGATCAGCGGGCGCTCGCCCGTCTCCACTCGAATGGGCACGGGGCCCACTTTCTCCTCCAGCACGAACTGCTTGGTGCCCGCCGGCACGGTGCCTTCATCCAGCAGCACGAAGCTGGTGCCCACGGTCGGGTGCCCCGCGAAGGGCAGCTCCCGCGTCGGCGTGAAGATGCGCACGCCCGCTGCGAGCGAAGCCCGGGTCGCCGGCACCACGAAGACCGTCTCCGAGAGATTCATCTCCCGGGCGATCTTCTGCATCGTCACGTCGTCGAGGCCGGAGGCCTCCGGGAATACCGCGAGGGGATTCCCCTCGAGGGGCTGGGTGGTGAACACGTCCACGACGCGATAGCGGTAGGAGCGAGGGCTGGGCACGGGTAGTCCTTGTGGAGTGAAGGGGCGATCAGCTGAAGGCGGGCATCACCTCGTGCGTGAGGAAGTGCAGCGTGCGCCGCATCTTCTCCAGGGGGAGGAGGCCGCCCGGGTTCAGCTCGGCCACGATGCCGCTCAGACCGAGCTGCTCCGCCACTTCACCGAGGCGCTCGATCACGCGACGTGGTGTCCCGAAGGCGACCCGGGTCTTCAAGATCTCGTCGTAGGTCAGCCCGCCCACCTTGTCGGCCAGGCTCTGGCGCCGGGTCGCGGAGCCCGTGTCACGGCGACCCATGCCGGACTGCACCAGCTCGAGATGACGCTGGAAGAAGTAGGTCATGTTCTCCTTCGGCTCCTCGAGAGCCTCGGTCTCGGTGGCCGCCAAGTAGACGGGGATGCGCAGGAAGGCGTCCGGATTTCCCGCGTGTCCCGCCTCCTTCCAGGCCTTGCGGTAGGATCCGAGATGGATCTCCAGCGAGGGAATGTCGTGGTCGCGCAGCCCCACGAAGATGGGCAGGCCGAGCCGGGCCACGTGCAGGAACGTCTCCTCGGAGTTCGAGGCCATGCGCATGGGCGGATGGGGAAGCTGGCGCGGCATGGGGGAGACCGTCGCGTTCTTGAACTGGTAGAACTTGCCCTCGTAGGTGAACGTCTTCCCCTTCCACGCCTCGCGCAGGACCTCGAGGGCTTCGAGGAACCGCGCCTGGCTCTCGCCGTAGGGAATGCCCAGGATGTCATAGGCGCGCGCCGAGCCGCTCCGGCCGATGCCGAAGTCGAAGCGGCCCTGGCTCAACTGGTCCACCGTGGCCACCTGCTCGGCGAGCTGAAGCGGATTGCTGAGGGGCAGGACCTGGACGGCCGTCCCCACGCGAATGCGCCGGGTGCGCGCGGCAATGAAGGCGGAGAGGGCCAGGGGCGCCGACTGCACCGACCGATTCCCGTTGAAGTGGATCTCGCCGAGCCAGATCTCGTGGAGGCCCCAGGCCTCGGCCGCGTCCACCAGCACGAGCGTCTCCTCGAACGTCTCGGCCTCGGTGGCGCCGCGCCGCCTCTCCTCGAGAAAGACCCCGAAGTGCATGGGGTTACACGCGGCGGAACTTGAAGTTGAAGCGCCGGACCTCGAACTGCTGGTTCGGATTCGGCGTCCATTCCAGATGCTTCTGCAGCCCGTAGTCCTCGTAGGGCTGGATGACGGGGATCCACGGAAGATGCTCGAGGAAGATCCTGGTGATCTCCTTGTAGGCCTCCCCGCGGAACTTCTCGTCCACCGAGAAGCGCGCGGCGTTCCCCAGCTCGTCGAACCGCGCATCGCGCCAGTAGTCCATGGGCCCGCCCGGCCCGAGGAGCCGCCACATCATGCCGTCGGGATCGCCCAGGGTCGAGGTCGGATCGGACCACCACATGCCCTTGAAAGTCTTCTCCCGACTCTTCTGCGCGCGCACGGAGTACTCGACCACCTCGATCTTGGCGTTGATGCCCACGTCGCGCCACATGGCCACGATGGCCTCGGCCATGGGCTTGTCCTGGGAGACGTAGGCGACGGTAGTCTCGAGATAGATCTCCTCGCCCTTGTACCCGGCCTTCTTCAGCCGATCGCGTGCCTCCCTCGGGCTGTAGGCGAGGGGCGGAAGGCTCGCGTCGTAGTGGTTGTCGCCCTTGGCGATGGGCCCGTTGGGCACCACGCCGCGCCCGCGCCAGAGCTCCTTCACGATGGCCTCGCGATCGATGGCCAGGGAGAGCGCCTGCTTCACGAGCGGGTTGTCCAGGGGCGGTCGCTTGCTGTTCACCCCCAGCACGTAGAGACCGGCGTAGAGCGCACCCGTCACGCGCGTCGAGGCGTTCCCCGTGATGCGCTCGGCCTGGTCCGGCGGCAGCTGGGTGATGATGTCCACCTCGCCCTTGAGCAGCGCGGCGATGCGGGGAGCCGTCTCGGGAATGGCGCGCACGACGAGCCGGTCCATGTCGATCTTGCCGCCCCAGTAGTCGGGATAGGCGTCGAACACGGCCTTGTCATCCTTCACCCACGAGCTGAGCCGCACGGGGCCGGTGCCCACGGGCTTGGTGTTGAACGTGTCGGCGCCGACCGACTCCAGGTATTTCTTTGGCACGATCTGGCCTCCATAGAAGGCCAGGCGAGCGGGCAGGAGCGGATCGGGCTTCTTCGTGTGAATGACGAGCGAATACGGATCAGGGGCCTCGATCCTGTCGATCGTGGACAGGGCCGTGGCCACCATGGTCTTCGCCGCGGGATCGTAGGTCCGCTCGATGCTGTACTTGGCGTCGGCCGAGGTGAAGGGATCACCGTTGTGGTACTTCACCCCCTGACGCAGCTTGAAGGCCCACGCCGTCTGCCCCTGGAGCTTCCACTCCGTGGCGAGGCCGGGATAGAGCTTGCCGTCCGGGTGACGGCTCGTCAGATTGTCGAAGACATTGAAGCTCCAGCGGATCTCGTTGGACGCGGTGCTGAAGTGGGGATCGAACTTCGCGATGTCACCGCCCTGCGCGACGACCAGCTCCCGCTTCTGGGTCGTCTGGGCGTGAGCCGAAGTCGCCATCGCGCCCGGCAGCGCTCCAGCCATACCCAAGGCCGCCGCACCTTTCAGCAGCTCACGTCGCGTCACGTTCATGCACTGGGCCTCCGTGGAGGGTTAGGGATGCGAAAAGATCTCGCTACCGCGATCAGACGGGCGGGCGCCGTGTGTGCCACGTGGTCGCCTGCTCGTAGGCGTGACCGGCGCGCAGCACGGTGGCTTCCTCGAAGGGCCGTCCGGAGAGCTGGAAGGACACGGGAAGCCCCGATGCGGAGAACCCGCACGGCAGCGCGAGCGTGGGCAGCCCGGTGAGGTTGAACGGGGCCATGTTGCTCTTGGGGAAGGCGAACTCGGGATCGAATGCCTGCGCGAACGGCGTGGCGGGCTTGAGCGCCGTCGGCGAGGCGAGAACATCGACGGTCTTCAGGACCTCGGCCGTCTCGCGACAGATCTCCGCGCGAATGCGCTGGGCCTGCGTGTACTCCGAGGCGGTGACGAGGGCGCCGGCCAGGATGCGCTCGCGCAGGACGTCGCCGTAGAGCTCCGGATGCTCGCGGATGTCGCTTTCGTGGTAGGCGTAGGCCTCGGCCATCAGGATGAGAAGAAACGAGTGCGCGCCCCGAAGGCTCGGGATCTGGACGTCGCGCACCTCGGCGCCGAGCCGGCGCAGCGTCTCCAGCGCTTCCTCGAAGGCGCGCGCCACCTCGGCGTCCACCTCCTCGAGGAAGTAGGCGCGCGGCACGCCGATCTTCAGGCCGCGGATGTCCCGGCCGAGGGGCGCGACATAGTCGTCAACGGGGGCGCGGCTGGAGGCGGGATCCGCGGGATCGTATCCGGCGAGCGGCTGCAGGAGGAACGCGCAGTCCTGGACCGTGCGCGCCATCGGGCCCGTGTGGTCGAGCGTCCACGAGAGGGTGAGGACCCCCGCGCGGCTCGAGCGCCCATACGTCGGCTTGAGCCCCACGATGCCGCAGAAGGCGGCCGGGCCGCGGATCGATCCGCCCGTGTCCGAGCCCGTGGCCCCCGTGACGAGCCCCGCGGCCAGGGCCGCGCCGGACCCGCTGCTCGAGCCGCCGGGGATGTGGTCGAGGTTCCACGGATTCTTCGCGGGCGGGAAGCGATGGCCGGGAAACTGGAGGCCGAAGGCGAACTCGTGGGTGATGAGCTTGCCGAGCTGCACGGTGCCCGCGGCGCGCCAGCGCTGGACGCACGTCGCGTCCTCATCCGGAATCCAGTCGGCGAGCAGGGCGGAGCCGCCCGTGGTGCGGACGCCGCGCGTGAGGTAGATGTCCTTGTGGGCGACGGGAATGCCCAGGAGCGGCCGCGCGTCGCCGCGGCGCAGCGCCTCTTCGGCGGACCGCGCCTCGGCCAGCGCGCTGTCCGCGGTCAGGGTCACGAAGGCGTGCAGGATGGGATCGAGCTTCTCGATGCGCGCGAGGAGGGCCTGCGTCACCTCGACGGGCGAGAGATCTCGCTTGCGATAGCGCGCGCCCAGCTCGGCGATGGTGGCATACGCGATCTCGTCACTCATGGCTCGCCTGCCCTTCCGGCGAGAACCTCACCGCGGGCTCCACCGTCTTGATGGCGCGCGAGTCGAGCGCCTGCAGCGGAGCGAGGGCGGCGCCCAGGAGCTTCCGCACCATGGCGAGCCGATGCTCGGGAATGGTGACGCCCGCCGCGCGAATGCGCTCGCGCAGCTGTTCCATCGTCAATTCTTTCGGATCAGCCATCGCGTCTCCTCCGGCTCCCTTCGCCGCTCACGACTGCAGGGCGAACTTCTGGAAGGTATGGCAGTTCGCGGGCGCGTGTCCCCGGCTCACCGCGAAGGTCCAGGTCACCTCGCTGACGTAGACGTCGCCCTTCGAGTCCACGGCGATGCCGTGCGCGGCCGCGAGATTGCCGGGCGCGCTCGCCTCGGGCCCGCCCCAGCGCGCGAGCACGCGGCCCTCGGGATCGAGGACGCTCACCCGCCCGGGCCGGGCCTGCGCGATGGCCCCATGACGACGAGAGGTCTGGCCCGAGTGCCACCACAGCTCGGAGACGAAGGCGCGGCCCTTGGCGTCGAAGACGAGGTGGGTCGGGCGCTGCGTGTCCGTCCACTCGCTGAGATACTCGCCCTCGGGGCTGAAGATCTGGATGCGATCGTTCTCGCGGTCGCACACATAGACGCGGCCGTCGGCGCCCACCGCGATGCCGTGGGGCAGATAGAATTGGCCGGGGCCGGTACCCGGCACGCCCCAGGAGCGCTTGCGCTCGCCCGTCGGCGAGAAGCGGTGGACACGGCAGTTGCCGTACCCGTCGCTGACGTAGAGATCGCCCTTGGGGCCGATGGCCAGATTGGTCGGGCGATTGAACGCATCCGCCGGCTTCGTGATCGTCATGTAGTCCTTGCCGTCATAGCCCGTGTCCGCCGCCGTGTTCGGCGTGCCAAGCGTCATGAGCAGCTTGCCTTCCGGCGTGAAGCGCCGCACCGTGTGGTTCCCGTCGTCGGTGCACCACACCGTGCCGTCGGGGGCGGCGGTGATGCCGTGGGTGCGGTAGGTGAAATCCCCCTCGCCCCAGGAGCGGATGAAGTTGCCCTTGCGGTCGTACACGATGATGGGGTGATCGCCCCGGCAGATCAGGAAGATGCGGTCCTCGCCGTCCACCGCCACCCCCGCCACGTCGCGATGCTCGTAGCCCGCGGGAAGCTGCTCCCAGCCCTCGACCACTCCGTAGCTCAGCCCGCTCGTCGTCGCCATGACGCTCCCTCGCGCACTCCCTGTTGGCCAGCCGACACTGCGCTCGTCCATGCCCTGCCGCGGCGCCACGCCTGCTCTTCGACCCGAGCGCCACGCTGCCCGGCGAGGACGAGAGCATACTGCAGCCGGACGCGCGCGGCTAGCAGATATCCCTCTCCCCTCGGGGGAGAGGGCAGGGTGAGGGGCTCGACGCGCGCCCGTCAGCAGCAGCTCTTCATCGACGCCGCGGCCGGGAAGAAAACATCAGGCTCCCATCCCCAGGGCCGCGGCCCCCAGTCGGGCGTGAAGACCCGGCCCTTCTTCACCGTCACGAACGGCACCACGGCCTGCCTGACGCGCAAGCTCTCGCCGAGCACGTCATAGACCACCCAGTCGCCCTCGCGAAGCTCGAGCACCGAGATATCGGCCTGCCGTCCCACCGCCAGACTTCCCAGACGATGCGCGACGCCTATGGCCCGGGCGGGATTGGCCGTGCTCATGGTCACGACCTGGGCCAGGGTGAATCCGAGGCCGAGGAAGCGCGTCATGATCTCCGTCATGCTGTGCACGGTGTGGATGCGGCCGGGCACGGTGAGATCGGTGCTGATGCAGTGAGGGAGCAGCCCCTGCTCGATGCAGCGGCGGCCGATGTCGAAGCTGAAGTTCTTCCGCCCATGCGCCGTATCGAACCACACGCCGCGGTCCGCGGCCTCGCGGGCCTCGGGCACGAGCTTGCCGTTGCCGTCCAGAACCCCGCCGGGATTGGCGGTGAAGTAGTGCGTGAGGATATCCCCCTCCTCGAGGAGGGGCAGGAGCGAGCGGATCACCGTCGGGTCGTAGCGCTTCTCCGTGTCCCCGATGTGGACCATGAGCTTGGTGCCGCTCTCGCGGGCCGCCCGCCGGGCCAGGCGTGGCATCTCCATCCCCATGATCTCCAGCGCGGGCGAGACCATGCGCGCCTTGATCCCGCAGATGAGACCCTTGTACTGGTCGAGGACCTGGAGCGTGTCGTCGAGATCGATGCTGCTCTCCGCGATGATGTCCGGCGAGGTGGCGAGCCCCGTCTGGCAGATGTGCAGGAAGGGAATGATCTCGGTGTGGCAGCTCGGAATGATGTGCCGGGGGAATCCCGCGAAGGTGGCCGCCCCCGCGCTCCCCGCGTCCACGATGGTGGTGACGCCCGCCCGCACGCCGCCGAGATCGGGGTGGACGCCGTTGCGGTTGACGCCCTCGAAGACGTGCGCATGCAGATCGATGAGGCCGGGGGTGACGACCTTTCCCCCGACCTCGATGGTCTGCGTCGCCTCGGCGGACGGAATGTCCTTGGCGATGCGGGCGATCACACCGTCTCGCACGGCGATGTCGCAGAGCCCGTCGAGCCCCGTGGACGGATCCACCACGGTCCCACCCTTGAGCAAGAGATCGTGCATGCGGTTCTCCCGGTTGCCGTTGAATGGCGTGCAGTGGCAGCGCGAATCATCGTCCCCTCCCGCACCGACTGTCAAGGTGGGGGTAGGCACGCGACACGGTTCGGCGTAAGATACCCGCTGAACAGGAGGCGCCATGGATACCCCGCGCGTCTATTACCGGCAGGGCTGAAGCTCCTGCGCCAAGACGAAAGAGTTGCTTTCGTCATGGGGAGTGAAGTTCGACGGGTTCGACGTCGAGGCCGAGCCCGCGCGGAAGCGTGACCTCGAGCCCTTCGGCATCCCGCGCGTGCCCGCCACCATCGTGGGCGATCGCGTGGTCCACGGCTGGAACCCCAAGGCTCTCGCCGAGCTGGTCGGGGCCCGTTACGAGGAGCGCACGCAGCTCGCGCCGGCCGAGCTGGCGCGACGGCTCGACGCTGTGCTCGTCGCCACCCAGCGCGCCATTCGTCAGGTCCCGCGTGAGCAGCTCGGGATGAAGGCGCCCGGTCGCGACCGGACCGTCCGCCAGCTGGGCTTTCACGTCTTCCGGGTGAGCGCGTCCTTCGTCGATACGCGCGAGCAGGGACACCTCTCCGAGCACTGGTTCGAGGAGAGCCCTCCGGTCGAGATGGCGGATGGTGAGGCCATCGCCCAGCACGGCGAGACGGTGCGCCGCCGCGTCGCTGCATACTGCGCGCGCCCGGGCTGGTGCGACGGCATGGTCAGCACGTACTACGGGCCGCAGTCGGCCCACGATTTCATGGAGCGCACGACCTGGCACGCCGCCCAGCACCTGCGCCAGATCTACTGGCTCCTCGATCGCATGGGCGTGCAGGCGGAGTCGCCTCTGGCCGACGCCGAGTTCGACGGGCTCCCCCTGCCGATCGAAGTCTGGTCGTGAGCCAGCAGTTTTCTAGCTGATCGCGCGGAGCCGTCGCGAGGCGAGCAGCAGCAGCGCATTCGCGGCGACCATCGCCCCGCCGAAGAGCACGGCGAAGCGCGCGTCCACCGCGGCGGCCAGCGCCCCGGCGAGCAGCCCGCCGAGCGGAAGCAGGTTCCAGCAGAGCGAGTAGAGGCTCATCACGCGGCCGCGCAGGTGGTCGGGCACCTTCTGCTGAAGGAAGGTGCTGACCTGCATCAGGTAGAACGTGTTGCAGAATCCCACCAGGACCAGTACGGGCAGGGCCAGTCCCATGCCCGGCGAGAACGAGAAGACGATCAGCAGTCCTCCCACGCACGCCGCGCCCACCAGGAGCGCCGTGCCCTTTCGAAGAATGAGGTGGGCGATGGTGGCGACGGTGAGCGAGCCGACCAGCGCGCCCGTCCCATGCGCGGCATTCAGCAGGCCGTAGCCCGTCGAGCCGGCATGGAAGTAAGCGTCGGCGAAGATGGGCAGCAGCGTCAGGTACGACATGGCGAAGAGGCTGTTGAACAGGGCGAGGGCGATGAGGCACGAGAACACGAAGTTGTGGGCGACGAAGCTGAGACCCTCGACGAACTGGGCGAGCACGCGCTGGCCGGTGCCGGCGGAAGCCGTCCCGCGAAGGCGCAGGCGGCTGTAGAGGGCGAGCGCGGTGTAGGAGGCGAGGGCGGCCAACCCGAACCCGATGGCGCCACCGAAGGCCGCGATCAGAATACCCGTGATCGACGGGCCGATCATGCGGCCGGCCTGCCACGGGATGGAGCCGAGCGCGATGGCATTGGCCAGGCGATCGCGCTCGACGAGCTGAGGCACGAGGGCCATGCGGCTCGGCTCGTCGAAGGCCCGGAACGTATTGCTCAGGGCCGCGAGCACGAGCAGGTGCTCGAGGCGGACCAGGCCTGACATCGTCAGCGCGAAGGCAATGGTCAACGTACCCGCGGTGAGGATCTGCGTCACGATCAGCATGCGCAGCCGATCGATGCGATCGGCGAGGACGCCACCGAAGACCTGGAAGAGGACGAGGGGGACGCCCTGAGCAAGGCCGAGATATCCCAGGGAGAGCGGATCGCGGCTGACCTCCCAGGTCATCCAGGCGAAGGTCATGTATTCCGCGCGGTGCCCGAGAACATAGAAGACGAGCCCGAGCCAGTAGAGGCAATAGTTCCGCCCTTTCAGGGCGGCGAACGTTGACGGCCTGACGGCGCGAGCGGCAGCGGGCAAGGACCTGTCGGGCTCTCGATCACTCCAGAGTCAGCACGGCCTTGCCGGGGAAGCGTCGAGCCATCAGATCCTGGGCGACCTGGGCGATCTCGCTCCACGGCCGCTCCAGGCTCACGTGCGGCGCGAGCTGCCCCGCCGCCACCAGCTCGGCGAGACGGCGGAGGCCGACCGAGGCGGGCTCGCTCCCGAGCTCGGTGAAGAGGTAGAAGCCGTAGAGCGTCGCGCGGCCGGTGACGAAGAACGCCCGCGTGTCGAAGGTGACCTCGGCGGAAGCCGACACCCCGAGCGTGACGCAGACAGCCGCGCGCTCGAGGGCCGCGAGGGCCGTGCCGAGGGTCCGGCCGCCCACGGACTCGATGATGACATCGTACTTGGGCGAGGGCGGGATCTCGTCCCCCACCAACACCTCGTGAGCGCCGAGCTGGCGCAGGGCGGGCGCCTGATCGGCGCGCCGCGCGAGCTGCACCGCGAAGTCCCCCACGCCGCCCGTGGCGCCCGTGACGAGGACGCGACGGCCGAGGATGAGGCCGCCCTTGGCGAGGGCGTGGAGCGCGGTCAGCCCTGCCACGGGAAAGGTCGCGGCCTGGGAGAACGTGACCTTCTCGGGCAGCTCGGCGAGGGCGTGCGTGGGGATGGCCACGTGTTCGGCCCAGGCGCCTTCCGGAAGGAGCCCGACCACTCTCGCTCCCGCTCGAGGGCCGGAGCCGGTGGCGGCGGGACGCTCGACCTCTCCGGCGATGTCCCAGCCCGGGCGCCAGCCGGCGGCGGCCATGGTCGAGCGTCTGACCTCGCCGCGATTGAGCGAGATGGCCCGCACGCGCACCACCGCTTCGCTTCGATCAGGCACGGGCTCCGCCACCCCGCGGATGACGAGCCGGCCCGGCGCTTCGGGATCGACGACGACGGCACGATTGGCAGCCATGGGTTACCTCCGGTATGGGGTCGGGTTCGGGCTGAAGAGTACAGGCGGGCGGCCCGGGAGGCAAACCGCACGCTCGTCACCTGAGGTATCCTTGGGCCTCGCCGCTGAAATCAGCGCGCTTGGCCAGGGCGGAAACACGAGGAGACCACACGACATGACTCTCACGGATCGCGTCGCCATCGTCACCGGAGCGGGCAATGGGATCGGCAGGGCAACCGCGCTGGCCCTGGCTCAGGCCGGCGCTCACGTCGTCGCCGTGGATGTCGACGCGGGCGCCGCCAAGGGGGCCGCCGACGCGGTGGCGGCGCTGGGACGACGGAGCCTCGGCCTCGACACGGACGTGGGAGATCTCGCGAGCATCGACCAGATGGTCCAGCACGTGATGGCGACCTTCGGCCACATCGACGTCCTCGTGAACAACGCGGGGGTCACCCGGCGCGCGTACATCATGGACCTCACGGAGGCGGACTGGGACCGCATCATGCGCGTCAACGCCAAGGGGGTGTTCTTCTGCCTGCAGCGCGTGGCCCGCGAGATGATCCCCCGGCGCAGCGGCGTGATCGTGAACATCGCCTCCATCGCGGGCAAGGGCTTCGCGGGCACCTCCAACGCGATCTACGCGGCGAGCAAGGGCAGCGTGATCTCGCTCACGCGCACCGCCGCCCAGCAGCTCGCCCGCCACAACATCAACGTCAACGCCGTGTGTCCCGGCACCACGGTCACCGCGCTGTCGGAGGCGAACGTGGCCACCCGCGCGCGGGAGGAAGGGATCTCCGTCGAGGACATGGTCCGTCGCCGCAATGCCGGCATCCCCCTCGGGCGGCCCAACGATCCCGAGGACGTGGCCGCCCTCGCCGTCTTCCTGGCCTCGCCGGGCGCGCGGAACATCACCGGCCAATCATTCAACGTCGACGGCGGCATCATCTTTGACTAGCCCGAGGGATTCACGAGCGCGCGTGCCGCATCCTCGCCTCCCCATCGCGTTGTCTCGCGAATAATCCAGGTTAACTTTATGCCGTCTACGCACTACGCACAGAGCGAGAGGCCGGGCATGAGGCGACGCGATTTCATAATTGTTCTCGCCGGCGCGATGGCGGCATGGCCGCTCGCTGGGCGCGCGCAGCAGAAGGCGATGCCGGTGATCGGCGTCCTCAGCGCCACTTCGTCCAGCACGTCTTCTGGACCGTTTATGGGCGCGTTCCGCCAGGGACTGCGCGAAGCCGGCTACGTCGAGGGACAGAATTTGGCGATCGAATACCGCTGGGCGGAGGGCCATTACGATCGGCTGCCCGCATTGGCCGCCGATCTCGTCGGCCGCAAGGTCGATTTGATCATGGCGAGCAGCCCGCCTTCGGCACTGGCCGCGAAAAGCGCGACCTCGACGATCCCGATCGTCTTCAGGAGTGGCGCCGACCCGGTCGCGGACGGGCTGGTCGCCAGCCTCGCCCGGCCGGGCGGCAACCTCACGGGGGTCAGCTTCGTCGCCGACGAGCTGACGGCTAAGCGGCTTGAGCTGCTGTCTGAGCTGGTTCCGCGGGCCAGGGTGATCGCCCTGCTGATGAACCCGAACAATGCGACTGCTGAGCGCGTCATTCGAGACGTGCAGGAAGCAGCGCGCACGAAGGGGTTGCAGCTCCATGTCCTGAAAGCCCGCAGCGAAAGCGAGATCGACAGCGCCTTCGCCTCCCTACAACTGCATGTTGACGCGCTCGTCGTCGGCGGGGATCCGTTCTTGAGCAGCCGGCGCGAGCAGCTCGTGATGCTGGCATCGCGCCGTGCCGTTCCGTCGATCTATGCGTGGCGTGAATTCGCCGCTTCCGGCGGCCTGATCAGTTATGGACCAAGCCTAATTTCTGCCTTTCGCCTGGTCGGTGCTTACGCGGGAAAGATCCTCAAGGGCGCCAAGCCCGCCGATCTGCCGGTCCAGCAGTCGACGACCTTCGAGCTGGTCATCAACCTCAAGACCGCCAAGGCGCTGGGCCTCACTGTGCCGCAATCGATGCGGATGCGCGCCGACGAGGTTATCGAGTAAGGCAGGCGAGCGCCTGTACCGGGGGGCGAGGGC